>JAUNMW010000012.1:10657-33527 GCA_030537395.1 Clostridia bacterium
GGTCCGGTGTTTTCTTTTTCCTCTGCGATTCTTTCTTTTACATAGGAAACCCAATCCTCGACATTTTTTAAATCCTTGATCCGTTCATCTTCCATCGCAATGTGAAATGTTTTTTCGCAGGCAATAACTGCGGAGGCCAATTCCTGATAACGCAGAGTGTCAAGAGGGGTTCCGGGGACCACTTCTTCCGGCTGTATTGCCATGATTTCACCCAAGATCTGGCTGACTGCCTGATATATTTTTCGCATTTTACACCTCCGAACGAATCAGCGGGCTTATTTCTCCGTCACAGAAAAGCGCAAGCCTGTGCAGGGCGCGGGTGCAGGCAATATAAAGAAAATTCCTGGCTTCTTCAGTTCCGTAATGGCTTTCGTCGCAATCCAGCAGCAGCACCGAGTCAAATTCCAGCCCTTTGGACAAGGGCAAAGGAACAAGAAAAACATCGCCTGGCTGCGCGTGACGGCCCATCAATCGAACGTTCCAGGAAGGATTCATCTTTTTCAGCCATTCTTCTGCGTCATGCGCTGTTTTTGTGATCAGCGCAACGGACTCATAGCCCAAAGCACGGCATGCCGCTATTTCCTCTCCGAGCTGGCTGGAATACAGAATCTTAGGAACGGCGCCGGAACGATTCAGGCTTTCAATTTGCACATCGGGAAGAAACTGCAGGCTGAAATCGAGAATCTCCCTGGTACAGCGGAAGGATTTGTTCAAGGTCAGCAGCACGGGAGCCCTTCGGGAAAGAATTCCGCTGATCATATCGTAAAAACGCAAATCTGCCGTACCGCCCAAGCGCTGATGAACGTCTCCCACAACGGTAAAGCTCGCCTTTGGATACATCCGGTTCAGCACGGCATAATCTACGGCGCTGTAATCCTGCGCTTCATCCACCACAACCTGACGGATTTCAGAGGATGATTCGCCGAAAGTCAGCTTCATCTGCAGGTAAGCAATGGCGGCGGCATCCTCCAAAGCAAGCTGTTCCTGGGGATCAAAACGCAGCAGGCTGAGCTCCTGCGGCAAAGACAGACCGTATCCAAGCCGCTTTAAATAAACAGGATCATTCATGCAGTTTTGATACAGCGCTGTAAAGTCCATCCGGGTAACCGAATGAATGGCTTTGGCCAGCACCCCGCTTTCCCAAATGGAACAGCCTCGGGCAAACTCCTCTCCGCGGCCCATTCTGAAAGCCATCATCCGCAATTCATCCAGCCTGGCAGGGCGAAGCGCGTGAACACGCTGCCAAAGGGCATCTTCCATGCGGCGCATGCGCACAGCCAATGGAAATTTACTGCTGCGGGTAGAAAGCTGCTGCGCAATTTCTTCCCTGGACGCTATCACTCTGCCGGCATACGACAGATCCTGATAAGGAAGGATATTGGGCACATCTTCAGCCAGCCGGTCCAGCAGGGCAATAAATGCCGGGGAGGATTTGAATTCCAACGCCTCCCGCCGTGCTGCTGCATGCGCGTCTTCAGCGCAAAGCAGTTCCCATCTTTCCAGTCGGGACTGAACGGGGATTCCGATTTTTTCTTCCAATAATCCTTCCAGCGTGGAAGTGGCGACGCTGCTTTCTCCTAATTCAGGCAAAACGCCGCTGATGTATTTTTCAAATACTGTGTTGGGAGAAAGAATCAGAATATGATGAGGCTTCAACGGGTTTTTCAGCCCTTCGTACATCAGATATGCCACCCGATGCATGGCAATTGATGTTTTTCCGCTGCCCGCCGCTCCCTGCACCATCAGCAAATCATGCTCCTCATCGCGAATGGCCGCATCCTGATCTTTTTGAATGGTTTCAACGATGGCCTTCATTTTCGACGATGCATTTTGAGCAAGCATACGCCGGAGAAAAGAATCCTGGATCACCGTATCCGCATCGAAATAACCGATCAACTGCCCTTTTTGAATCTCATACTGTCGCTTCAGCAGCATCCGGCATGATATCTTTCCCGCAGGGGCCATATAAGCCGCCGGGCCAGTGCCATAACGATAAAAAACGCTTGCAATGGGGGAGCGCCAATCATATACGAGCAGATTTTCCTTTTCATCATCCCACAGCGATTGGCGGCCGATATAGATTTCTTCCGCCGGTTCATCTTCATCAAACGCTAAATCCACCCGCGCGAAATAGGGGCTCCCAATCATTTTTTGAAGCGTGAAAATCAGGCGAAGCGTGGAAGCATGATCCTTTTCTTCCTCCGCAGCATTTTGAAACTCCTGGCTGAGATGCACCAAATCCTCAAACCGATGCGCGGCCCACAGATTTCTTAAAACAGGTTCGCTTCGTTCCTGAAATTCATCCCGCCGAATATCATTCAGGCCTTCCCGCTGGTTTTCACTTTCAGTCTTTGCAGCGGATAACCGGGTGTTCAGGACAGATAGAATGGCTTCAAGATGCTTTTCCTCTATCATTCTATCCTGTTCATTGATGTTTTCCATGAATCTTTTGCTCCTTTCCCTTATATTGGAAAGTCAGGAATAGGCTGACCATAGCCTACTATATACGTCCTGAAAATGCAAGACTTGTTTTTTAGCAGGGAATCTGTTATAATATCATTGCTGATCGGAACGTTTGCTTTCATCGTTCTTCATCAAAGAAAGTAATATTCATAAAGATTAGATATTCTTCTTGTTGTTTGTGTAAACAATGGTTATAATGGTTGCAAAAAGATTACAAATATGTTACAATATATTTGTGATTTTTTGTATGCATGGAAGGAGGCGCAATTCATTGCGTAAACTGCTGATAGCCTTCGTTGGGATCCTGTCCGTTCTGATGCTGATGACGGGGACCGCGATGGCTGAAACTTACACCTTTGGGGATATCCGCGCATCGGTCAGTGTTCCCAACGATTTTGAAATGATTCTGACCCCCTACAATCTGGGCACGCATATGGACTGGCTATCCGAGCAGGGATTGGATTACGACGCATTATCCAATTCCTTTGAGGAAGAAGGCATTCTGCTGGAAGCGTTTGATACCAAGAATAATCGAACGCTTGTGATTACAGCCATACGGGATCTGGACGCACAAACCTATTTTGACCTGAATAATCAGGACGAAGATATGCGGAAGGAATTTCGCCTGTCGCATACCAATGGAAGCACATACAGCATTCTTGGCTACTCCTATTCCAGCGCAAAGTGGGCCAACTACGGCAAAAACGCGATGCGTTTCCTGCAAACCCAGTATACGCTGCGGCAGGAAGGGAAGCTAATCTGCTCTGGCTATCAGCGCCGCACCATTCGCAATGGATATACCATCACGCTGGATATGCAGGTGCGCGAACGCTCCGCCAAGGAAGCGGATAATACCGCTTTGGAAAAAATCATGAAAACCTTTTCCTTTGATGAGATCCTGCCCATGCCGCCGCTGCCGATCAAGCTTTCCGTTTCCAGTGCTCCTCCGGCGGAAACCAGTGAAGGAACCTTTACCATTAAAGGAACCACCGCGAAAAAGGCTTTGGTGACAGCAACCGTGTTTTCGCTGGGCAGCACTGGGGGACAAACCTATTCGGCCACGGCCAACGGAAGCGGCGCTTTTACCATCAAAGTGACCTTGCCTGCTCAGGGCGTTTATTCCCTTACGTTGACCTCAGAAGCTGAAGGCGCCATTACCGCCCAAAGATTGTATTCCGTCACTTATCAGCAGGGAATCCTGCCGGTTGATCTGACCCAGTCTCCCAACGGCACGCTGAATGATGAAACCGTCTTTTCCGGAACCACCGTAGCCGGAGCGAAAATTCAGCTGGCTATTTCCGGGCCGGTCATGACAAGCAAAACAGTCACCGGCAATAAATTCAATTTTAAAGTGGATACCAGTGCTGAGGGCACATATCAATTCGTTCTGACCGTCAACAAGAAGGGACTCCAGGAAAGGCAGTTTACTTTCACCGGCGTTCGTTCTTATACAGATACCGAACGGGAAGAAAAGCTTCGCTCCAGCGCGAAAAAAATGACCTACGCGAATTTGCCGAAAACAGAAAACAAAGGCAAAATGGTGGTGGAAACCGGTTATCTGACGGGAGATGTAGAGCAAAGCATCAATGAATGGGTGGTCACCATGGCCATGACCAAAACCAACAATGATAACTATAAAGATATCGTTTATCTGATCTGCACAGAAGAACCCGCCTGGGCAGAGGGAACCCAAATCAGGGTGTATGGCCAGGCTTCCGGCACTTACAGCGTGCTCACAGATGACGGCAACATCAAAAGCTATCCACGTATCGACGTTTCCATCCTGGAAAAAGCAGATTGATACAAGAAAAGAATCCCCGGTTCGCAGAAAAAATGCGAATCGGGGATATTTTTTGTTTCAGGGAAGCTGGATGGTGGGGTCCTTCCTGCGGGGCCGGTAAATGGAAAACTTACTTCCGATGCACTGCACGGGAGCGGCGTGCACTTTTTCGCACAGCTCCTGGCAGGCTTCCCGTGCAGAAACCGGTGCTTCCCGTTGAACAGAGCATTTGATCAGCTCCCGGGCCTCCAAGGCATCCCAGGCTTCCTTCACTGTTCCTTCCGTAATGCCTTCCTTGCCAATGTACAAAATGGCGGGCAACGTGTTGCACATAGAGCGCAGATAAGCGCGCTGCTTGCTGGTAATTTCCAAAGTCATTGAAATTCTCCTTTCTTATAGGGAATGGGGATCGACGAAGTAATCATTTGGATCCTTCGGATTCACAAAGATACGGGCTTTGCGCCCAATTCTTTTTCGGATAGAGATTTCAGGGCTGCTGTTTCTGCCTATGGAAACGCGGAATTCCTGCGAACCGGTAAAGATCAGCAGCGGTGTGGTATAGACGCAACCTTCTTCATCCTTCATCTGAAAGGAAATGGTTTGCATGGCCCACACATCCGATGAAGAAACACGCCTGCCGCCCAGTCCAACCCCCAAATGCAGATCAGGGCCATAGTGCACCCGGGTAATCTCAGCAATTTGAGTTTTACCTTCATGGCGAAGTCTGCTTGTGCGGAGCGCATACAGGACTGTTTCTACCAGCATTGCGACAGACACGGCGCACAAAATAATCCAGAGGATGAATAGATAGGTTTGTTCCCTAACAGCGTGAATGCAGAGCAAAAGCAGCGTCAGGAGCATCAAGCCGATGGAAACGGCGCTTTTGAACCGCATATCGGTTTACTCCACGAAGTCAAATTCCATATCTTCCATGCGGACAGTGCTGCCCTCCTGGGCTCCGGCCTGGCGCAGCGCGTCGATAATGCCCGCCCGGCGCAGGGTGCGGTGGAACCAGTTCATGGATTCCTCATCTTCAAAGTTCACGCTGTCCAGCAATTGAATAATGGAGCTGCCGGAAACCACAAACACTTTGCCGTCCCGGCTGATTTCAAAGCCGGTGCTCTCCAGCATTTCAGGCAGCATTTCTTCCTCGGTAAAAGGCTCCATGGGGGGCAGGGAAGCCAGCGTGGAAGCCACACAATTCATGAGATCGTCAAACCCCTGCCGGGTTGCAGCGCTGACGGGGAAGATGGGGTATTTGTCCCCGATGTGTTCCTTCAGCATTTGATAGCCTGTTTCGCCGTCCGGCAAGTCCATTTTATTGGCCGCGATGATTTGAGGACGATTGGCTAAATCGCCGTAGCGCTGCAATTCCTGGTTGATCTGCTCGTAGTCCTCCACCGGGTCCCGGCCTTCGGAGCCCGCGGCGTCAATCACATGGAGCAAAAGCCGGGTGCGCTCCACATGACGCAGAAAATCATAGCCCAGGCCCGCTCCTTCGCTGGCTCCTTCCACCAAGCCAGGAATATCCGCCATAATGAAATCCTGGCCGTGATGGCGCACCATGCCTAAATTGGGCGTCAGGGTGGTAAAGTGATAATTGGCGATCTTGGGTTTGGCGGCAGTGACTACGGAAAGAATGGTGCTTTTGCCTACGTTGGGGTAACCAACCAGTCCCACGTCGGCAATCGACTTCAATTCCAGCACGAATTCATGCTTTTCCGTTTTGATGCCCGGCTTGGCAAAGTTAGGAGCCTGGCGGGTTGGTGTGGCAAAATGACTGTTGCCCCAGCCGCCGCGGCCGCCGCGAAGCAGGATTTTCTCCCGGCCCGCTTCATACATATCCGCCACCACCACGCCGGTTTCCTTATCCCGAACCACCGTGCCGACCGGTACCTTCACAATCAGGTTATCACCCTTTTTGCCCTGGCGGCGGCCGCTGGAGCCATCCACCCCGGCAGGGGCTTCATACTTACTGCGGAAACGAAAATCCAACAGGGTGTGCATATTTTCGTCGGCCAGCAGGATCACGTCACCTCCGTGCCCGCCGTCGCCGCCGTCGGGACCGCCGTTTTGAACAAATTTCTCCCTGTGAAAAGAAACGCAGCCATTTCCGCCGTTTCCGGCTTTGGCGATAAAGGGCGCGTGATCTACAAATGCAGCCATGAAATACCTCCCTTGGTTCGTAAGACAATTCAGTATACCATGGAAGGGTAGGGAATGCAAACGATATTTTTTCTTAATTCAGCTTAAAACGCTTGCGGCATCGGGAATAAATATGTTATAATTTCCAAAAGTTTCTACATCAGAGGTGATTGAAATGGAATATAGCGGCATCAGCGTTTTGGCTGGAAAAATCAAAGAAAACGTCGGAAAAGTAATTATTGGGAAGGATAAGCAAATTGATTTGATGCTGGCCGCCCTGATTGCGGGAGGCCACGTTCTGCTGGAAGATATTCCGGGTACTGGAAAAACAGTGCTTGCCCGCAGTTTGGCCGCTTCCCTGAGCTGCAGCTTTTCCCGCGTGCAGTTTACGCCCGATCTTCTTCCCGCCGACGTAACCGGCATGAGCGTTTTTCAGCCCGGAAAAGGCACTTTTGATTTTGTTCCCGGCCCCGTTTTCACCAATATTCTGTTGGCTGACGAAATCAACCGCGCTACGCCTCGCACCCAATCGGCGCTGCTGGAATGTATGGAGGAAAAGCAGGTTACAGAAGGCGGCGTGACCCGAAAGCTGGAAAAGCCTTTCATGGTGATCGCCACACAGAACCCGGTGGAAACACAGGGTACATTCCCTTTACCCGAAGCGCAGCTGGATCGCTTTTTAATTCGACTGAGCATGGGATACCCAAGCGAAAACGAAGCTCTGCAGATTATGGAGCGGTTTATCCGCAGCCAGCCCTTTAATGATCTAAAGCCTGTGGCCGAAAAAGAAGAAATGGTTCAGGCGCAGGAATTATTCAGCCAATGTCAGGTTTCACGGCCTGTCATGGAATACATTTCAGCGCTGTGCGTTGAAAGCCGGAACCCGGACCGGGTGCAGCTGGGCGTATCTCCCCGCGGGATGCTGGCGCTGCTTCGCGCAAGCCAGGCTTATGCCGCTGTGCAGGGCCGCGATTACGTTATTCCTGACGATATCAAGGCGCTGGCCGTTCCCGTTATGGCACATCGCTTGATTCTGCGTGGACTGTACGGAAAAAGCGGAGAAAATGAAGCCTTCATTCAGGAATTGCTGCAAGCGGTTCCCGCTCCCACTGAGGAAATCAAATGAACGGATATGTATTGGCGCTGGCCTTGATCTTTTTAGGTTTTTTGCAGCGCTTTTTGCTGGATCATTGGGGAATAAAAGGCCTTTCCTATACCCGCCATTTCGCCAAGAAAACGGCGTTTCAGGGAGAAGAAACGGAACTGATCGAAATCATTCGGAACGACAGGCCTCTGTTTGTGCCCTGGCTGCGAGCGGAAAGCAGGATTTCCCACTATATCCGGCTTGGAAAACAGGAAAACCTGGCTGTCAGCGGAGAAAGATACCATAAAAGTATTTTTACCTTGCGGCCTTATCAGCAAATCACCCGTCGGCATCGGGTCCAATTGACCCACCGGGGGGCCTTTGACGTGGGCAATGTGTCCCTTACTGCCGGGGATCTGATTGGCGTCAGCGGGAAGGGGAAGGAGCTTTATACGCCCGCCCGGATTCTGGTATATCCCCGGCTTTTGGAAGATCAGGATTTGCCGCTTCCCGTATCCCGTCTGCAGGGAGATTTGATCGTTCGCCGCCATTTGGTCACGGATCCTTTTCTGGTGAATGGCATCCGCGGGTATCAGGCCGGGGACGCTGTGCGGGATATTCATTGGCCTGCAACAGCGCGGATGGGGAGCCTGCAGGTGAAAACCCACGATTATACCGCCGATACGAAATTGCTGGTGGTCATCAATGCCCAAATGAGCGAAAGCCAATGGGGCGATTTGATGGACTATGAGCAGGATCTGATCGAGCACGCCATTTCCATGGCCGCGACGTTATGCGTAAATGTGCTGCATTCCGGCGTCGCGGCCGGGTTCGCGGCCAATATGCCCCTGGAACGCGAGGAATCTCCCACTGTTTACCCACCCGAGAGATACAGCGCCAGAGAGGAAGAACTGCTTTCCGCTTTTGCGCGGCTTCGCATTCTTCGCTGCCGAAATATCCTGTCTTTCCTGGATGATCTTTCTTTTTTGCGGGGTACCGATATTCTGTTCATATCCGCCTATACCAGCGAATCCATCGAAGAAAAACTAAATCAGCTTCGTTTCCTGGGCAATACTGTCACTGTGCATTTAATGGCAAAGGAGGCGGCGGCATGAAAGACAGACTGCGCATCCTGCCTATGAAAGCCTTGGCGGCGTTCTGCCTGCTGCAAATGATGCTGCCTGTTTTTTTGCTGATGGGCCAGGGCCTGCTGCCGGATGATCCGATGATTTGGTACATTCCGCCGCTTTTTTCTCTGATTTGGGGAATATGCGGCTTCATGCTGCCCGTGAAAGGAAGAACGGCGTTTGCATTGACCGGCTGCGTTCTTTTGCTTGCAGGCGCATATTTCTTTTTGCTGCCAAAGGGGTGGCAGACTGTCTTGTTGATCGTTCCCTGCATCGTTTTCCTGTTTCTTCTTCCACCCTCCTGGGCGAGGCCATTTTGGGATGAATGGAGTTCGTCTCTGTGGCTGGCTGGTGTTGTGATGCATCTGGGGGCCTTGATCGTATCGGGAAGCCCTCGTTATTCTCCTGCTGCCGGGCATTTCATGGCAGCGCTTGTGATTTATTTCTTCCTGTTTCTGCTTTTTCTTAACCGGCAAAGCATACGGGACGGCATGCACGGATCAGAAAAAGCGCCTGCAGCTCTCAAACAAAGAAATACATTGCTTTTGATCGGCTTCTTTCTGATCGGAGCGCTGGCGGCCTGTTGGAAAACACTCGGAGCGTGGGTGGACCAAGCGTGGCAGCTGATCAAACGGATCATTTTGATCGTGTTGGAATTTATTATGCGGTTTTTCCCCGAACGCAGCATGGGCGCAGGCGGTGGCGGCGGAGGAGCCGACATGCTGGCCGAGCTTGGGGAAGGATCGGAACCTAACGCTTTTGCTCTGTTCATGGAAAAGGTGTTCATGGTCCTGGCGGCAATTCTGCTGATTGCGCTCCTGGTCTTGGCTATCCGTGTTATATTCAAAACCACGAAAGAGCTTTGGAAACGGCTGGTTGATCGGCTTCGGCGCTATGCGGCGGATTCCGGGGAAGATTATATTGACGAGGCGGAAAGCACGCTGAATTGGGATGAAAGAACGCAATCCGTTCTGGATCGGCTGCAAAAAGCAGTAGCAAAGCCAAGACAGCCCAAGTGGGAGGAACTGGACGGCCGGGGCCGGATCCGCAGACTGTATCAGCAATTCCTGCGCAGAAAACCCGAAGAAAAAAACAAGACCGCCCGGGAAGCACTGAAATCGGATAAACATTTGTCATCTGCTCAAATCGGTTCCTTTACGCAGCTCTATGAAAAAGCGCGGTACAGAGATCATGATATTTCCACCCAGGAAGCGGATCAATTGAAAAGCAATATTCGACTGTAAGAAAAAAGGTTCTCCAGTCAGTGAGAGAACCTTTTTAGAAAACAAATTGGGTTTATTTGTTCAGGTATTCATCGATAGCCGCGGCGGCGTTTTTACCGGCCCCCATGGCCAGGATAACGGTGGCTGCGCCAGTGACAGCGTCGCCGCCGGCATAAACGCCTGTTCGGGATGTAAGCCCCGTTTCTTCCTCGGCGATAATACCGCCCCATTTCTGCGTTTCCAGCCCCTCCGTGGTGGATTTGATCAGGGGATTGGGGCTGGTGCCCAGCGCCATGATCACGCAGTCCAGAGCCATTTCAAATTCGCTGCCTTCTTTGGGAACGGGACGGCGGCGTCCGGAAGCGTCCGGCTCTCCCAGCTCCATCTCCTGGCACTTTGCGCCGCGTACCCAGCCCTGATCATCGCCTAAGATTTCCAGAGGATTGGTCAGGAATTTGAACACGATCCCCTCTTCCATAGCGTGCTCCACCTCTTCCCGACGGGCAGGGAGCTCCGCCTCAGTACGACGGTAAACCACCGTCACTTCGGCTCCCAGACGCTTGGCGCAGCGGGCCGCGTCCATGGCCACGTTTCCGCCGCCCACCACGGCCACATGCTTGCCGTGCTGAATGGGGGTATCGCTGCCGGGAGTGTAAGCCTTCATCAGGTTGATGCGGGTCAGGAATTCATTGGCTGAATAGACGCCCTTCAGATTTTCACCCGGAATGTTCATGAATTTGGGAAGGCCCGCGCCGGAGCCGATGAACACGGCCTCAAAGCCATATTCCTGCATCAGTTCGTCAATGGTGATGGTTTTGCCAATGACCACGTTGGTTTCAATCTGAACGCCCAAATCTATCAGAGTATCGATTTCTTTCTGTACGATGGACTTAGGAAGCCTGAATTCGGGAATGCCATACACCAGCACGCCGCCCGCAAGATGCAGCGCTTCAAATACAGTGACCTGATAGCCTTTTTTCGCCAAATCGCCTGCGCAGGTGAGCCCTGATGGGCCGGAACCGATGACGGCAACTTTATGCCCGTTGGAAACGGGTTTTTCGGGTTTTTCCGCGCTGTGGGCGTTGTGCCAATCGGCGGCGAAGCGTTCCAATCGGCCAATGCCCACCGGTTCTCCCTTGATGCCGCGCACGCATTTGTTTTCGCACTGGCTTTCCTGGGGGCAGACCCGGCCGCACACCGCGGGAAGGGAAGAAGACTGTGCAATTATTTGATAGGCGGCTTCAAAGTTGCCTTCCGCCATTTCCTTGATAAAATCGGGAATATGGATCTTTACGGGGCATCCACCCACGCAGGGACGATTTTTACAGTTCAGACAGCGCTTGGCTTCATCAATGGCCGTTTCTGCGGTGTAGCCCAAGGCTACTTCCTTGAAATTGTGGTTCCGCTCATCGGGAGCCTGGGAGGGCATGGGATTCTTTTTCATGGCCATATTGGGCATTTTTATTTCGCCTCCTTAAACAGATTGCAGGCTTCCTCGTAAGCGTGACGTTCAAAATCCTGATAGGTGCGGCCCCGGGCCATGGCTTCGTCAAAGTCGATTTCGTGTCCGTCAAATTCCGGGCCATCCACGCAGGCAAATTTGGTTTTACCGCCTACTGTCAAACGGCAGCCGCCGCACATGCCGGTGCCGTCGATCATGATGGGGTTCATGCTGGCGATGGTTTTAACGCCGTACTGCTTTGTCAGCCGACAAACGAATTTCATCATGATCAGGGGCCCGATGGTGATTACTTCGTCGTATTGCTCGCCGGATTCAATCAGCTTTTTCAGCGCGTCGGTCACCAGTCCCTTTTCGCCCCAGGATCCATCGTCGCTCATGCGAACAAACTTGGAGCTGTGAGAAGCGAATTCATCCTCTAAAATGACCAGTTCCTTGTTTCGGAAGCCTGCGATGGCGTGCACCTCCGCGCCCTGATCATACAGCTTCTTGGTGACGGGATACGCAATAGCACATCCCACGCCGCCGCCCACGACCGCTACTTTTTTTAATCCCTCTGTATGGGTAGCCCGGCCCAGGGGGCCCACAAAGTCATGAATAAAATCTCCCTCATTTAAATGATTCAGCTTTTCAGTGGTAGCGCCGACAATTTGAAAAATGATCGTCACGCTGCCCTTTTCCCGATCAAAGTCTGCCACGGTCAAGGGGATGCGTTCGCCATTTTCATCCACTCGGAGAATAATGAACTGGCCAGGTTCCGCTTTGCGGGCCACCAGCGGCGCGTCCACTTCCATCAAGGTGACGGTGGGGTTCAGTCTTTTTTTCAGCAATATTTTATTCAAAAAGTTTCCCTCCTTTTCCCATCATCGTCATGCGGATGGAATCCGGCATGATCCCATCGGGAACCATTATAGCAGATTTTCGGGAAAAAACATATTGGAAACAAAAGAAAAGCAATTTTTCTTGACGGAAATACCTGTTCGCGCTATCATAAGCAGAAAGAGAAGCGAAAGGAGAGCTTCATGAAGAAGAAGTATTCCAATCGGGAAAGAACCCGGCGGATTGCCCTTTGCGGGCTTCTGATCGCCATGATGCTGGTGCTTGGCTTTGTGGAAAGCCGCATTCCAATCAACGTGGGCATTCCGGGCATCAAGCTGGGCTTATCCAATGGAGTTTTGATTTTTGCCGTATATATGCTGGATATACCCACAGCCTGGCTGCTGATGGTGCTGAAGGTAATGCTTTCCGCCCTATTGTTCGGCGGCTTCAACACCATTATGTACGCGCTTGCAGGCGGCGTGCTGAGTATGCTGGCCATGACGCTGCTGAGCAAAGTGAGGGGGATGCATCCCATCACGGTCAGCATGGTGGGCGGCGTGATGCACAATGTGGGCCAGGTGGCGCTTGCCATGATTTTATTGCATACCCAGCAATTGCTGTATTATATGGCGGTTTTGATCCTTGTGGGCCTGATCTGCGGGGCGTTGACAGGCATCGTGGCCAGCAGCGTGATGAAGCATTTGAAAGCTATTCGTTAATTCGATTTTTGGAAGAAGCGGCATTGAACGCTTCTTTTTTATTCCTATCCCATCATACGCTGATGCTGGGAGGGGAAAAATGATAGACAGCGTGTTTTGCATCGCAGCGGCCATCGTGGGAGCAGGCTTTGCGTCCGGCAGGGAAATCATGCAGTTCTACAGCCAATACGGTTTCTTTTCCTGGATATTGATCGCTTTTTCCGTAGGCATGATGACAGCGCTCATTTATGCGCTGACTGACCAAAGAAAGGGCATGGAAAATCATCAGCCCCTTCTGATTCGTATTTTGTGGATTCTGCTTTATAGCGCAGTGTGCAGCAGTATGACCGCCGCCGCGGGAGAAATGGCAGCGCTGACGATTCCCGTACACCGCGCCCGGATGCTTGGAATGGCCGTGACTTTGGCGTTCTGTGTGAAAATGAGCAACGGGAACTTGCTGGTATTATCCCTGCTTGGGAAACTGCTGGTACCCGGTATAGCCATCATTTTTTTGCTGTGTATGCGTGTGAAAGGAATAGGGAGCCAGCCTGCGTCCTTTTCGGGGGCTTCATTATTTCAAGCGGCGGGGTATTGCAGCATGAATGCCGTGCTGACCGGAGCTGTGACAGCAGAGGCGGGAAAGAACAAAACAAGCCGGGAAAGGTTGGCAATTGCCGTCTGCGCAGGGATGATTTTTGGGGGACTGCTTGCGCTTGGAAACGCATCGCTGCTGCCCCATGGGCCAGAGCTGCGGGAAGCAGCGCTGCCCATGGTGCTGCTGCTGAAAGCGTATGGAAAAACCGGCTTCTATCTTTCCGCGTCGGCGCTGTATTTGGCAATCACTACCACTCTGATTGCTGCCCTGCGCGGAATGAAAGCAATGCTTCCAGGTAAAAGAACGGATGCATGGGCGGTGCTGATCGTCGCGGGAGGCGCTTTGCTGGGCTTTCGTGAAATCGTTTCCAGGATATATCCAATCCTGGGCTATTTATGCCTGTTCAGTTTAGTTTTTCCGAAATATTTGAAAAAAAGGAAACAAAATAGGGTGCTTCATCGTTCAGTATACGAATGGAGGAAAGGAGAAGAACGCGGATGAAAAAGTTTTTCATTTTGATCGCTTTTTTATGGGCGATTGCTGCTTGCGTCTTGGCAGAAGAAGAACCTTGGGTCAACATGGAGAACGCGCGGGAACAAAGCAGCTTTGTATGGGGAATAGAACCGGCACAATGGAATGGGGCGACGGAGCATGAATTTAAACCTGTCAAAATGAACCCGGAAGAAACCTACAGGCAGCTTTTGGAAGCATACAATTTGAGACACGATGAGGCAACCCAGCAGCTTTTGCATTCCTGGGGGATTGCGGTGGAGCCCTGTGGATATCCGATCCTGCGGGATGTGATTACAGAGCAAGATATCAACGGTAAATCGCTGTACGCAAACGATATACCCCGCGTTCGCACTGTCAGCTTTTCCGGCTATGGCTGGGGAGAGGAAGGAACGCTGATATTTGTGGAGCAATGGCCGGATTGGTATTTGTGGGATTATATTCCTTATGAATGCGAAGGCTATCATCTTTGCGGAGAGGACGGCTTTCGGGGCGTTTTTCTGGAATTCAGCTTTATCGGTCACGGAACAGGATGTTATGTGAAGGAGATTGAGGTATATCATTTGCTTCATCGAAAAATAGAAGCAAACTATACTGTATACGGCTATGAAATGTATCAGAATTGCGGCATTCAGGCGTATGGCGCCGCGTGCTACACCGAAGACGGTATCCATATTTTCCGAAAACTGTCTCCGATGCGGTTGGTTGAAAACAAAAATGATTATGTTCCTACTGGAACAATATTGGATGTGTTTGATTATGAATTCAATAGCGAAGGTGATCTGAGAATTATTAAATAAACGCATCAAAGCTTTCGTTTTGCACAATTCGCCAAACGTTCACCTTTCAAAAACGGAAAAAGCCGACCTATATAGGAACTTAAAACATGGCATAAATGTGGCACTCATGAGTGAAAGATGATTATGATTGATTTTTTCAGTGGAATTATGATAAAATCTTAAAGATTATTATTTCCTGAATGCGGAGGATCTTCTTTATGCGCCTTTATCATGATTCCCAATCTTCTTTATGCAGAAAACCAACCGGCCCCGCCGCCTGCGGTACGGAAGTTGTTTTTCGCCTGCGGGCCAGCCGTACGGCACGCAGTGCCATTCTTCGGTTTTATGACGGTACGGAAAAATGGCTCCCCATGGAACGGGAAAACAGCAATTGGTTTTCGCTGACCGTAGCCATGCCTGAAAAACCTGTTTTATGCTGGTATGATTTCCGGGCTGAGGATCAGGACGGTAATCTGACCGCTTACGGAGCCCCTCATGATGGCATGGGCGGGGAAGGAATTACAGGAAACGCGGAACACGCCTGGCAGATTACCACTTATGATCCCAACTATGACACGCCTCACTGGCTTCGCAGCGGGATTATGTATCAAATTTTCCCTGATCGGTTCAATCGCAGCGGTGAAGAGCACCCTCATCGGGAAGAATGCTATTATCATGAGAATTGGAACGATACGCCCATCATGATGCCGGAAGGCGGGGATGATAATTGCGCCAGGGATTTTTTCGGCGGCGATTTGAAGGGCATTCAGGAAAAACTGCCGTATTTAAAGGAATTGGGCGTTACGGTGATTTACCTGAACCCCATTTTCCAGGCCCGGTCCAATCATCGCTATGACACTGCGGATTACAGCCAGGTGGATCCTTTGCTGGGCAGTAATGAAGACTTCGTACAATTGTGCAGCGCGGCCAAGGAAATGGGCATTCGCATCATGCTGGACGGCGTATTCAGCCACACCGGCGAGGACAGCATCTATTTCAACCGCTTCGGCCGTTATCCTTCCGTGGGAGCCTGCCAGTCCCATCAATCCGCTTATTATCCCTGGTACAAATTTACAAGCTATCCGGATCATTACCGCTGCTGGTGGGGCATTCATACCCTGCCCGAAATTGATAAGGACGATCCCAGCTATCAGGATTTCATGTTCCGGGAAAACGGCATCGTTCGGCAATGGATTCAGCGTGGTTCTGCCGGCTGGCGATTGGATGTGGCGGATGAGCTAACCATGGATTTTCTGCGCAAGCTGCGGAAGGCCGCCAAAGCCCAGAACGGCGACGCGGTGGTGCTGGGTGAAGTATGGGAAGACGCAAGCCACAAGGAAGCCTATGGTGAAATGCGCTGCTATTGCCAGGGCGATACGCTGGACAGCGTGATGAATTACCCGCTTCGTGACGCTGCGCTCAGTTTTTTCCTGGGTCATATGGATGCTTATGGGCTTTGCAGGCTGATCAAGAGCCAGCAGGAGAATTATCCCGCGCCCTTCTACTACTCTTTGATGAATTTGGCAGGAAGCCATGACAGGCCCCGGGCCGTGAACGTTCTGTGCGGCCGCACCTGGGAAGAATTGCCTCCGGCTCGCCGCGGCGAACGACATTTGAGCAAAGCGGAATATCAAACCGGTATCAGGCGGTATTTGGAAATGATGAAGCTGCTTTGCGCTTTGCCTGGTATTCCCTGCGTATATTACGGCGATGAGCAGGGTATGCAGGGCAGCGCTGATCCATACTGCCGCGGCACCTTCCCCTGGGACGACGGGGACCGGGACGCGGAAGAATCCGTTAAGGCGCTCCTTTGGCAAAGGAGAAACAGCCCCGCGCTTCAAACTGGTTTCCTTCAAGTGGACGCCATTGATGAAAATACGCTTCTCATCACGCGGGAAATCAAAAACCATCGGGATGTATTCGGCGAACCGGCCGATAATGAAAAAGTGACTATTGAAATCAGGCGGTAAACAAAGCATGATGCCACTGAGCGAATTGAAGGGCTTGGGAAAAGCAAGACTGGAAACCCTGGAAAAAGCCGGCATTTACACAATGGCGGATCTATTGCTGACCCTTCCCGTGCGCTATCAGGACACATCAACAATCACGCCGCTGGCCGAAATATCCGCCGGAATGGAAGTATGCGTATCCGGCTATCCCAAAGCACCGCCCCGCTTGAGCAAATTCCACAGCCTTACATCCGTTACCTTGCGCTTATGCGATGAAACCGGCAGCGTTCCCGTGGTTTGGTATAACCAGCCCTGGCTGCAAAACCAGATCCATCAGGAAGATCTGCTGACGCTTTATGGCAGGATCGACCTGGATAAGCAGGGCCGCATTCGCATGGCAAGCCCCCTTCTTGTAAAAGAAAGGGGCATTTTGCCTGTTTACAGGGCTTTATCCGGCATACCGCCTAAAATCATGCGGGAAATGATGCGGCAGGCTTTGACGCAATTGGAGGATTGCTGCCCCGAAATACTGCCGGATATTTTAAGGATCAAATATCACCTGTGTGAACGGAATTTTGCTCTTCGTCAGGCCCATTTCCCGGAAACAAAAGAAAACCTGGCAATCGCCCTCCGCCGCATTTCTTTTGAAGGCATGCTGCTTTATCAAACCGCCGCTTCCGCGGTGCGGGGAGAAAGAGCAAAAGGCATCGTGATTCATACGTCCCAAGAAGCCTGCGAGCAATACTGGCGTTCGCTTCCATTCCCGCCAACCGGGGCTCAGCGGCGGGTTTTATCTGAAATTGCCCAGGATTTGCATTCTTCCCATGCTATGGGCCGCATGATCCAGGGGGACGTGGGCTGCGGAAAAACCGCTCTTGCCTTCGGCGCGATCGCTTTGGCCGCAGGCGAGGGATACCAAAGCGCGCTCATGGCGCCGACGGAAATTCTGGCCAGGCAGCATTTTGAAAATGCCAAAAAGCTGCTGGAACCCATGGGGATCTCCTGTGGGCTGCTGATCGGCGGGATGCGGACAAAAGAGCGCAGGGAAGCATTGGAAAAAATCGCTTCCGGCGAATGGAAGGCTGTAATCGGCACCCATGCGCTGATCTCAGAAGGGGTGGAATACAGCAATTTAGGGCTGGTGGTAACGGATGAGCAGCATCGTTTCGGCGTGCGTCAAAGAAGACTGCTGAGCAAAAAAGCAGTATCTGATGAATACGCTCCCAATGAACTGGTCATGTCCGCCACGCCCATACCCCGTACGCTGGCTCTGGTGCTTTACGGGGATTTGGATTTATCCGTGGTGGATGAACTGCCGCCGGGGCGTACGCCGGTAAAAACCAGGATCGTCCCGGAAGAAAAACGGGACGGCTTGTACGACTTTATCCGGAAAGAGGCCGCTCAAGGACGGCAGACATACATCGTTTGCCCCTTAGTGGAGGAAAGCGAACAGATTGATGCCCGCAGTGCTCAGGAAACCTACGCGGAATTATGCACAGGCCCATTAGCCGATCTGAAGCTGGGCCTCACATTTGGGGATCAGGATCCGGCGGAAAAAGCAGAAGTGATACGCAGATTCTCTTCCGGAGAATTGGATGTGCTGGTATCCACTACCGTGATCGAGGTAGGGGTGAACGTTCCCAGCGCCACAGTCATGGTGATTGAAAACGCTGATCGTTTCGGCCTGTCCCAGCTGCATCAGCTTCGGGGACGGGTGGGACGCGGCGCCAAGGAAAGCTGGTGCTTTCTGATGGCATCTTCCAATGAACGACTGAAAACGCTGTGCGAAACCAACGATGGATTCAAAATTGCCCAAAAGGATTTGGAACTGCGGGGCCCCGGCGATTTTCTGGGCACGCGCCAGCATGGAGACAGACAGATTCCGGGAATTGCCTTGGGCGCCGATGTGCAGATGCTGGAAGAATCCACCCAATGCTTAAAGTGGCTGCGTTCCGCAGGCTATGAAGCGGAATGGGCCATGGTAAAAGAAAGCGCAAGAGCCGCTTTTGCCCGTGTTATGGACGATATTGCCATGAACTGACGGATTGGCAGAGTACGAAGGAAAGGCGAGGGATCACATTCCATGCTGCAAATATTGGGAGGCATGCAGGAAGCGCTGCGGCAGCATTTGCTGGCCATGGCTGCCCCGGGGGGAAAAATGATCGTGATCGTTCCGGAGCAGTACACGCTGCAAATGGAGCGGGATTTGATGGACAGCCTGAAGCTTCCCGGATTCTTTGATTTAGAGGTTCTTTCCTTTTCCCGTTTGACGGAACGGGTTTTTTCCTTAGCCGGTTCAGATGGGAGAGTGCGCATTGACGCGAGGGGCAAGCAGCTGGCGCTGGCCAGAACGCTGCTGCGGTGCCAAAAGCATTTGAAATATTATGAAAGCGCTGCTGATCGGCAAGGATTTATTGAACGGATCGGTGCTTTGATTGCGGATTTAAAACGCTCCGGCATAACGCCCGAAACGCTTTCCCAGCATGCTTCCTCCCGGAAAGAAGGCGCGACGAGGGACAAATTGGAAGATTTGGCCATGCTGTACGCTGTTTATGCTCAGCAATTGGCGGGCCAATTCGTAGATGGGGAAGACGTGCTGGATGAAATGCTGCTCTGCATACCGGAAAGCGGTATTGCCAACGGGACCAGAATCGCCATTTACGGCTTCGATGTTCTCACAGGAGAAATGAACCGCTTGATCACCGCGCTTGCCAAACAGACGGATGATGTGCGGGCGCTGATTGTAATGGAACCCGACGATGTGTTTTCTCCCGTTATCGACAGCGCCAACAGACTGCAAAAAATGGCAGCGGAAAGCGGCGTTTCCTGCAAGATTGCTTTTTTGGCCCCATTGTTTCCTCACAAAGCTTCGGATATTGCGCACCTTTCCCGGGAGTATCTGCACACGCCCGGCATCCCCTTCCCAGGCGTTCCTTCCCGCATCCGGCTTTACGCCGCTCCGAATCCTTGTTTTGAAGCGCATTTTGCCGCCCAGGAAATGGTGCTGCTGCATGAACGCGGGATTCAATACGGAGAAATGGCGGTTACTTTGGGAGATATGAATTTCGCCGCCACGCTTTCTACCGTGCTTCGTTCTTATCATATCCCGGCTTATGTGGCCAAGAAGCTGCCTGCGGTAACCCATGGCGCTTGCCGTTTTTTGCTCGCATCCCTGCGGGCAGTGGGAGAGGGCTATCAGGCAGAAGATATGCTGGCGGTTATCAAATCCGGCTACGCGCCCATCCCGCAGGAAGATGCCTGGCAGCTGGAAAACTATATCCTTTCCTACGGCATACGCGGCAAGCTGTGGCTTGCGCCTTTTGCCCGCGGCAGCGCCCAGGAATGCGCCGCGGTGGAGGAAGCCCGAAAAGCGCTGATCACGCCGCTACACGCTATGCGGGAAAAAATGAAAAACGCGGATGACGCCGGAAAAACGCTTCTGGCGCTGTATGAATACCTGACGGAAACGAATGTTTTTGAAGCGCTGGAACAAGCGCAGAATGAACTGATCCAGGACAATATGGCCGCTGAAGCAATCCAGATCAGCCAGGTATGGGAAGCTGTGATGCAGCTTCTGGATCAGGCTCATGCGCTGCTGACAGGAACGAAGGTTTCTCCGCGCCAGCTTGCTTCCTGGCTGGAAGCGGGGCTGGAAGCGTGTGAGCTTTCTTCCCTTCCGCCTTCCGCGGACATGGTTGTGTGCGGCGCGCTGGGCAATTTGCCATTGTCCAGTCCCAAGGCCCTGTTTATGATGAATATGACGGATGGGCTTCTTTCCTCCGCCGGTATGAATCTGCTGACAGACCAGGAGCAGGAGGATATTCAGAACGATTTGAAAGCCTATTTTTCCCTGAACGATGAAGGGCAGGATGCTTTAGCGCGTTTGGATGTATGGAAAGCGCTTTCCACTCCTTCCGAATATTTATATTTCACCCGTTCCCAGGCAACCCAGGAAGGAACCGCATTGCGGCCTTTTGCTCAGCTATCTCATATCCGGGATTTGTTCCCGGGGCTGGTTGAGGAGGGCGGGATCAGCCAGCGCATGGCTTGCGTACAGCCTTTGGCCCCCGGCCCCGCTTTGGATGCTTTGGGTGCTAAAATGCGATCTGGCAAATTGGAGGGGCCATGGCTGGATGCCTGGAAATACTTATGCCAGGACAAAGAAACGAAGCATCTTGCGCAATCGCTTCGCGATGCTTTTGAGCCGGAAACCGGCGCGCCGCCGCTGCCCAGCGAAGTGACTCATTCCCTGTTTCTGGAGAGGGTCATGTCGGTGAGCCGATTGGAAAATTTCGCGGTTTGCCCCTATCGCCACTTTGTGGAGCAGGGCCTTACACCCAAGCCACGCAAAGAATGGACATTGACCCCCATTGACGCCGGTAACTTTTATCACAGCGCCTTGGAAGGCTTTACCCGCTTGCTGCCTTCCATTCCCCATTGGCCCAAGATTGATCGGAAAACGTGCGATGCCGTGGTGGATCAAGCTGCCGGCCCCCTGTTTGATCAGCTGCTGGCCGGCGTAATGGGAGACAGCGCACGAATGCGTTCCCAGGGCGAAAAGTATCGGCGCGTACTGCAGCGCGTAGCCTGGACTTTTACGCGCGGTGCGCGGCAAAGCGCTTTTACCACCCAGGACGCGGAAGTGAAATTCGGCTATCCCGGCGGTATACCGCCCATTGAGCTTACGCTGGATGACGGCACAACGGTCTTTGTTCGTGGGATCATCGATCGAATCGACCGCTACGAAGGGGATGAAGGCATCTATCTTCGGGTGGTGGATTACAAATCCGGGAACGAAAAGCTGGACCCCGCAAAAATATTCTGGGGGGCCCAGCTGCAGCTGCTGCTGTATTTGAGGGCGGCGCTGAATCAGGAAGACGCCGCGCTTCCCGCCGGTGCGTTTTACATGCGGGTGGCTGATCCGCTGCTTCCTGATCAGGAGGATACGCAGAGAATTGAAGATGCGCTGGCCAAGGCGCTGTGCCTCCGGGGAGTTGCCTTGAAGGACGCGGCTATTCTGCGGCGGATGGACGACGGAACGCCGCCGCTGACCTTGCCCAAGGTGATGACTGCGGATGGCGGCTTTGATAAACGGGCCATGCTTGCGACGCTTGACGATCTACAAAAGCTGATCACATTTGCCGGTAAAATGGCGCAAAAATGGGCCATGCACATGCGCCAGGGCGAAATTGCGGCCAAGCCTCTTTGCGATAAAAGCCTGAAGGGCCCCTGTGATCGCTGTGATTATGCTGCCATTTGCCGTCGCGATGTATCCCGCTATCCGGAAAACGCCCGGATGATACAGGAAATGAAGTTTGACGAATTGCTGGAAAAAATCAATACGCCGAACCCGTAAAAAACCGCTCAGGCCTGGCAATCATCAGCCTGAGCGGTTTGAATTCACTGGGATTGATTGGTTCTTTCCAGCAATGCCTGCACTTCTCCAAAGTACTCCTGCACTTCAGTATTTGTCAGCTTCATATGCTTTTGCAGCTTTGCGATAATGACTGTGGGGCGCACCCGGGCATAATACTTTACCGCGTTGACATTCTGCCGCCATTCCTGCAGGGAGAAATGAGGCCAGCGAGCCAAATGGCGGGGAAGCAGTGTCTCCAGCGTTTCTTCCCAAGGGGCAAAATGAGCTTCCACAAATGGCCATTGGAAAGACAGCTCCAGGATTTCTGCAAATCTGTTTAGGAACTTCGCTTTCATTTCAGGCACATTCAGAAGCGCGGCCAAAGGTTCATGCCGGAAGCCCTGAATTTTGTCTGATACTTTTTTGATGTAATAGTTCATGGGTGCGGCGTCCAAAGACAAGAATCCCGCTTCCACGTCAAAAAGCAGGTATTTCCATTTTCCTCCCGGTACCCGATACACTCGCACATTGGTAAAATCATTGTTGCCGATAATGATTTCAAAGGCGGCATGGGTAAACAGGCTGTCTATATCCAAGCTGGACACCACATATTCCAGGTTTTCAGGCACATTCAAGTCTTTCTTTTTGCAAAAATCACATAGCGTAAGCCAGTCCTCATTGCTGCCGTTCTGAACGAATTCATCCCGGCCGGTGCGGGCGAGAATATCGATCGCGTCAATATCGTCCTCATCCGTTATATTTTCCCATTGGGCCACAAAGTATTTGTTGATTTTTTCACGCAGATTGTAGTGGCCCCAATATTTGCCGTTGATATATACTTCAATCGCCAAAGCATCCTGATAGATCATATCCAGAGGCTCTG
>JAUNMW010000220.1 GCA_030537395.1 Clostridia bacterium
AAATTCGGAGATCACGGATATTTAGCGGAGTAGCACTCCCAGAGATAAAACATAAAGCCCCTTTCTGCCTGGTCGCATCCGAGGGATACGAAACGCAGACAGATCGGGGCCTACTCATCACAGCCTGAAAAAGGGTGCAAAAAGTTAAGGGTACCAATACTGCTTTTTCTCAAAATTGAGCTTCAGCGTATCGTATCCTTCGGCCTTTGTACTTCAGGCTTTGAGATATTAGATTTGTAACTTGAAAAATAAAAAAACAGCCAGTGTACAACTCTAAAGCAGAGACAGACTCTGCCTATCGGTTGTACCCTGGCTGTAGCGTGGCATGAAATGAATCAGGGGCCCGCAAGTGCTCAGAGGCACATTATTGATTTTTCGGTTTTCGCTTCAGGAAGCTTATAGCTCCTTTGGCTGGTTTTACTCTTTCTGCGGTCATGGAATCATAATAGAAAATGGCGTATTTGCCGCAAACCGGGCAACGGATTGATGTTTTTCCGCAGGTTCCCTCATAGACGAGTATTTTCGCCTGACATCCGCATGGATAAGGGATGTATCCACGCAGTCCCTCATAGATATCGACTTCTTCCAACGGTAATGCTACCTCCAACTAACCTAATCAATCTCATTCACTCGTTTATCTCACATCTCAAAGAGGTAGCAGCTTCAGTTTGCTGCTATTCGTTATGCAGATATCTGCAGCAGATCCGGGAAGGCAACGGTTTGTGATCCAATCTGAATGTTTTTCCAAATCAGATCGATCTTACCGACTGCTCCGGTGATCTGGCGATATGCTTTGTCGTATTCTGAATAAAAAACTAAGGTTGCGATTTGTCCCTTTTCCAAGGAACACAGGGTATCATTAAGCTCCTTTGCAGCATCCTCGGCAAGAATTCTGCGGGGTTCCACGATTCTTTCTTTTGCCTTGATTGCTTCCTTTAAGCCCTTGAGTGCATCGAACATGGCGAACTGCGCTGCTCTTTTACTTCTGGGCATGGGAGCTCTTACTGTTTTCGTTGCCACTGCGATGGCCTCCTATCTGCATGTTTCTTTCTCTGCCGGTTCCGGCTGGATCGTAGTTAATGCCCTTCAGAATGGCATTTTTACCATAACGAGACCGGATTTGAAGCAGAGCATCCTGCAAAGCCTTGCCTTTGATTTGTTTCTCCACATCCTCGAACATATTGAGCTGGTAGGCTCCGGTGTCTTCGTACACAGAGTTGCAGCTAAGTCCGATTTGGCGGATTGGAACACCATGTTTTATGATTCTGCAATACAGGACTTCGATTGCTGGAAGCACTACAGAAGATAGATTGGTTCCGAATGCGAGATCTGCCGTACCACCGGACGGTGAAACACCTTCCGTATAGGAATAGCCTATGTAGAGAGAAATAGACTCGGTAAGGTATTTGTGTGCTGCCATATCCAAGCAGAGCTGGTCGGCCATTTCTTTCACTACAATAAGGGCATCCTTGGCGTTGTAATCTCGCATCAATACCTGGCTGCTGGACAAACTCTTGGTGCTGGATTTATAGGCTTTGATATCCGAAATAAGGCAAGGTTCTCGTCCCCAAGCATGGTCGATAAGAAGCTCTGCATTGATTCCGAAGACCTTATACAGCAGATCCTCATCGCAGTGAGCCACGCCACCCATGGTGGTCATTCCTCGCTGCTTCAGTCTGTTGGCTGTGCCGTTGCCGACTCGCCAGAAGTCCGTGATCGGCTGGTGATCCCAGAGCTTATCACAATAAGATTGCTCCGTGAGCTCTGCAATGAAATCCGGCGCATGTTTCGCCATGATATCCAGAGCGACCTTTGCAAGATACAGGTTCGTTCCGATCCCGCAGGTGGAAAGGGTTCCGACAGTTTCCTTGATATCTTCAATGACCTTCTTCGCCAGATCTTTGGGCGGCAATCCGTACAGGGAGAGGTAGGGAGTAACATCAATGAAGCTCTCGTCGATGGAATACACATAGATATCTTCGGGAGCGAAGTATTTAAGAAACACACCGTAGATTTCGGCTGCATAATCGATATAGAGCTGCATCCTTGGCGGGGCGATGATGATGCCCATATTGGTGGGGACATCACCTAAACGGCAGCGGTTTTTGATGCCTTTTTTCTTTGCTGCCACAGATACCGCCAGACAGATCGTATTCTTGGATCGCTCCGCATCTGCTACCACAAGCATGGCCTTCATAGGATCGAGCCCACGCTCTACGCACTCAACAGAAGCATAGAACGATTTCTGATCGATACAAAAATAGAGCCTTTCCACATTCTCACCTGCCTTTAATAGACCATATGTTCGATGCGATTGGGATAATAATAGCAGATAGGGCGAGAAATAAAACGGACATTATAACTTTCTATTTCTCTACCGTATCTGCCTTGTGTATCATCTTCGTGTCAGTGGAATAAGGACATTGCACTGACTGCCAGAAAAAGAACAGCATCGGCTTCCGGTTTGCTTGGCAATCTGAATTACTGTACAGCACTTTGAACATTCCATCCAGCCGTCAGTTTCCTCCAGATCCAAATTGCGGTTGAGTTCACCGCAGATCGGACAGTTTATGTCTGTATTACCCATGTGAGTTTCATCTCCTGACATCATCGTTTTCTTAAAGATTTGATTACATGGCATGCTACGCCTTGGACCTGGAAGGCTGGTACTTTGATGACCTTTCCGGGATAGACTGCTTCATTCTCATACTGGAGGAGATAGCAGCCTTCTTCAGAATCATAGCCACCATAACGCTTCAGGGTGTTCTCACCGCTGTCATCCAGAGCGACAACAATATCACCGACACAGGCGGAGCAGTTACGCTCAATGACAATGAGATCGCCTTCTTCGATTCCGGCATCTACCATGGAATCACCTTTGGCACGGAGAATGTAATAGTCCCCTTTACCAAACAGAGAAACAGGGAGGCTTACATATTCCTCTACCATTTCTTCTTCCTGCTCCGGGCAGCCGCATTGAATAGAACCAACTAACGGGGCGGAAATGTAGCTGGTCTTCGTCTTTGCAGTTTCTGGGGCAGAGAGAATACCTCTGGAATAGTCAAAAATACCACGCTCTTTCATGTCCACAACATAACGATAAGTGGTAGTGTTTGCAATTCCAGTCGCTTCGGAAATCTGCTTAATTGTTGGGGGCGTAAGGTTTTTACGATAATACTCATTTACATACTTGAGTATCGTATCCATTACGCTTTGATCTTTTGCTCTCATGTAAGCACCTCAATTTCTAAGTGGAATTTCAAATTCCATTAAGGACATTATACACGATGTGAGGAGATTTGCAATAGGTAAAATGGGCAAAGCAAAAGAGGTGGCACAAAATTGCACCACCTCTTTGAACTAAATAGGAATATCAAAGACTGAAATTATACTTTATAACAAATCGTTCAGCATGTTCATACACTTAATCTTCTGCTGGATGTTAGCACTGCCATACACATTCAGCGTGAATGACACGTTTTTATGGCCGAGTATCTCCGAGAGTGACTTAATGTCAAACTCCGGTATCTCAATCGCCCGGACAGCAAAGGTATGCCTAATTTCATGGAATTTCACCTTCTGCAAATTATTCCGTTTCAAAAAGCGCGAGAAGAATTGTCGGTAAGTGCGTGGCTCAGTCGGCTTTGTTTTTCCAGTCAAAAAATAATGGTTTGGGTTGTCGGTGTAGAATTTCTTGATGATGTTCATCAATAGAGAAGGAACAGGAATTATGCGAACAGAAGTTTTTGTTTTGGGCGGGCCAATGTACAAATAAGATTCGCCTTTCTTCTTATCATAGATGCGTTGCACTGTTTTGTTGACACTAATGGTTTTATCGGTCAAAGAAATATCCTTCATCTGCAAACCACATAGCTCACCAATCCGTACCCCTGTAAAAAGAGCAACGAGGATTCCTGCTGTTTTTCTATTCAGATTCATGTAGATACACTGGATGAGAGCTTGTTCCTGATCCTTGGACAGCGAAACGACTTTCTTCACACCGAGCTCCTTCGGGTATTCAATTAGATCCCAATTCAACAATGGAATAACCCGATCCTTGTAGGCAAACTCCAGCGCAAGCCGGAGAACAAGAACGACATCTCTGATAGTCTTTACAGTTAGACCGCCGTTTTTGTCCAGCCTCCCTTCTTCGTAAAGATACGAAATATAGCTCTGTATATCAGCTTCCGTAATACTGCCGATCTTTCGCTTTCCAAACTGCGGTATCAAATGGTTTTCGGCAATGAGTGTGAAACTGGCGTGGGTTGACGGTGTAATCATAGGCTTTTTTTGAATTAACCATGTGTTTACCAGCGTCTTGAACTGAGTATTGTTAGTCATATAGACCACCTCCACAAACATTATCCTGTGGAGGTACAAATATAGATGTTTCGTCCTCAAGTAACGGTCTCGAAAAATACCCGAAGCTTCGCTTTCCCGGCTTTGATGAGCCATGGAGAACTATTAAGCTGGGTGAATTACTTGTGCCTTTTACAGAAATAACAACAGAAAACAATCAATATCCGCCGTTGACATCATCTCGAAAAGGAATTTTTTTGCAGACCGAATACTTTAATCGACAAGTCGCAAGTGAGGACAATACGGGATACAACATTGTGCCGTATGGTTATTTCACATACCGCCATATGAGCGATGATTTAACCTTTTCCTTTAATATCAACGAAATAGTTGATTATGGAATTGTCAGCACATTATACCCTGTTTTTACTACTACAAGTGGTCTGGACAGCCACTTTCTCAGAGCATATCTGAACAACTCTTTGCGTTTCGCGTCATACTGTGTACTTCAGAAGCAAGGTGGATCACGCACATATATGTATTTCAAAAAACTCGCTTCACATGAAGCCGTTTTCCCTTGCGTTGCCGAGCAAAAGAGGATTGCGTTGTTTACTGACTTGCTTGATCGAAGAATATGTGCTCAGCAAAAAACCATCGATGCACTTAAGAAGTATAAAAGAGGACTCGTTTCATTGGTTTTCAGCGTAGAGAACCCTTATGCGCTCTTACTAAGTGAAACACCAATGACAGAGTTGTTGGTTGAATACAGGAACAGGGACACCGCTGGTTTAAGAGTATGTTCCGTTGCCGTAAACAAAGGAGTTGTTGATCAGATTGAGCATCTTGGCCGAAGTTTTTCCGCAGCAGATACTTCAAATTACGGAAGAGTTAAACCAGGCGACATTGTATATACCAAAAGCCCAACTGGGGATTTCCCGTATGGTATAGTAAAACAAAACTGGCTTGATGAAGAAGTCGCAGTCTCACCTTTGTATGGTGTATATACTCCGATATCTTTCGAGGTCGGTTTCCTGCTCCACATATATTTTGAACAACACTCAAACGCGAATAAATATATTAGAACGCTTGCTCAAAAGGGTGCGAAAAACACAATCAACATTTCGACAAGTCATTTTTTGGACAAGAGTATTCTATTCCCCAAAGACCCTGCTGAAATCAAATTATTAGTAAGGCTTTTTTCGGGACTAACAGAGCGAATTGCAGCTACAGAGAGACATTTGGATTTGCTAACTCAAAAACGAAGAACTCTGTTACAACAGCTCTTTATATGAAGAGCTGTTGTAGACAAGCTTCTCTGACTTTGGTCGTAAGCGCTAAAAAATCGCACGGTAGTGAGAAAACGGCAGGCCTCGAGTTTGAGG
>JAUNMW010000221.1 GCA_030537395.1 Clostridia bacterium
GCGCGACGCTCTCTGTAGACGCCCATGCCAACAGCCCGACCAGTACTCCAATGATGATAGAATTGTACGCATACGTCTTCCGCATAGTTTTTTCCTCCTGGTTTTATAGGTATTTGACAGGCAAACCTATCAACAGTAGCATTTTACATCTAAACATAAAAATCCACCCCACACAAAAGTATAGTTTTTTGCGTGAGGTGGATTTTTGCGTGCTTTTAATATTTTGGCAGAATCAGCCGCTTTTCCACTACCTCGGCAACAAGCTGAATCGTGCTGCGAAAACCTGTTTTCTGTAAAATGTTCTTCACATGGTATTTTACTGTATTTTTAGACATATTCAGAGTTTCAGCCATTTCCTCATAGCGGTTACCGGCGGCTAAAGCACGAATAACATCCAACTCCCGTTCTGTAAATTCGTTGCTTCTCGCCAAACCGATCATGATGGTAGGACTGCTATCTGGCCAGACATATTCCTCCTTCATCGTCCGATCACAGATGTCTATGAGAGAAATATCTCCCTGCTCCTTATACCAAAAACTATCGCAGCCGCTGTCTTTTGCTTTCTGGATGAAAGAGTGTTCCGGCATAGAGGTCATAATAATAATTTTTACGTGAGGATAGTTCTTTTTGATCCTTGCGGCTGCCACTAAACCTGACTCATCATCTGCCGTGCAAACATCCATCAAAATCAGGTCGATTTTATTGCGCATACAGGCAATTTCCGCATTCGCTGCATTTTCGATAGAGGCTATCACGAGATAATCCCGAGAAGCGGAAAGTGTTCTTTCAAAAGATTCTCTGGATACTCTGGAATCCTCCACGATTAGTACATTCACCATAAACTTACTCCTTCGGAATCGTCAGAACGAGCGTGACTGGGCCATCATAACGGTAGTCCAATGTAGCCCCATCTTGTTCCAATCTTTTTCTAAGGCTACCAAGGCCTCCACCTTCCTGAATCTGCGAATGCATTTCTCGGCCATTGCTCCGTATTTCTATATCATACCGACCTTTGCTGTCGGATATATAAATTGTCAATTTATCCGCTCCGGCGTGTTTCACTGCATTTGTAAGCGCCTCTCGAATGGCGGTATATAGCAACAACAACGCTTTCCGCTCTTTGGGCTGTTTGCCCAGGAATTCAACTCGACATCCAATTAAATCCGCTACTTGCAGCAGCTCTATCTGAGGCGAGCTTTTTCTCTCGTCAGGGATAACTGCGGCATTCTCCATGTCTGCTATCACATTGCTCCAAGCTGTAAACAAATCTATGCGACTCTGCTCGTGGCCCGTATCTGCCAGGGCATTTTTCGTCATAATCAGGATTCGCCCGAAATTATCATGAATCCGCATCTTGGCACTGAGCAATTCTTTATCCAGATTATTCTGGACGATGTTCTGCAAGAGTTCCCGTTGCCGTTCGTGCAGTTTGGAAACCCGTAAGTTGTTCTCCTCCAGTCTGTTTCGGTATTCATACAACTCCGTAATATCCGAAACCTCATATTGCATGACCGAAAATCTTTCCCCCGATAATGGTCTTTTGGTGAATTGCCAAACTGTCCCGTCCCTTAATCTGCAAAGAATAGAATCTGCCTCGTGAGTTGGAGTTATTGCCTGAAGCTCGAGTTCCTGCCACATAGCCGCAGCGTTTGTAACAGTATGTCCAGTCAACTCATAACACACATCGTTGATTCTTTTGTTCGCGAGAATCGGCCTACCGTCCGCCGCTGCAAAGCAAATGCCGTCCGGGTAAGTATCAATCGCATTTCGAATCATGGCAGATGTTCTATAGCGTTCTTTTATGCTCTGCGACATATCACACACCACTTTCCGAAAGATCGACCATATAGCCGCCTGGAATTTCTTGGCAAACGACGACGTATTCTTCTGCAGCGTTTACTGGAATCGTTCCTGCAAGTGTACTTTTTGTCCCACCAATCACCGAGAACTGCGCCAGCCTGTTTTTCACCATAATTCTGAGTTCCTTTATATCAAAACGTTCATACTCTAGCAGATATTCCAACACGTCAAAAAGATAGATGGAGAAGCCGGGAGAAAACAGCTTGCCCGGATTCCAGTCAAACTCCACATGAATACCTATCAGCTCCATTGCGGATTTCATATCTTCAAAGCTAAGCCTCAAGTCGTCCTCACAAATGTTGTTGGTTTCTTTCTGAATCAACCGCAGATTGCACCGACGTTTCACATATGTACCGAGCAAAACCAGCTCACGCAGCCGCTTGTCGTTCTGATCTTCGAAGCTCTGTTTCTTGGTTATTTCCTTCATCATCCGAAGCTGGCTATGCACCTCTTTCGTCAGGTCGTCGTAAATCTGATTCTTGGAGAGCAGGCTTGCCTCCAGATTTTTCGTTTTAATCTCTTCGTTTAAGAGAGCGCCTTCCTGCGCCAGCATCTCAGCGCTTTGGTTCAGTTCATCTATCGTGCTCTGGAGGTTGGATACATCCTTATTCCATAAAAAGATGCCGTCAGCAAATAAGTGTGCGTGGATTTCCTTACCCGGTTCCGTTACGATGTACGCTTTATCTTTCAATTCTTGCATCTGTTCCGACGACAAGTTAGCGGCTGTTCTAGAGAAAAGCCTTCCGCCGTCGTTCCCGACAATCTGCATGCCGACTGTTGCGTATTCAAATATTTCCCGATACTGTGTATTGATGGGAACCAATCCCATGTAAATATAGAATTCCCATGTCAACACTTCGATGTAATATATTTTTGCATAGAACTCAATCACTTCCTTACCGGCCAAAGCAGGGATAAGCTGCAAGGATACCACAAAGAATTCAAAAGAAAAAACGAACATCAGAAGCGGTTCAAAAAAGGGGATCAAAAACCTGAAAAAACGATTCACTGAAGCTGATTTGTTTCTACGGTAAATCATGAAGACACGCAATACAATCAAGATAATGCCGAATGCTACCAGTATAAACGTCCCCGTACTCGGATGAAAATCTAAATTGGGTTGCTGCTCTTCGGGAATGATATAGCACAAAAAATGGCGGTTTTCGTCCGTAATACTCAAATAAGTCATAATGAGAACCGGAATCAGCAGTCCATACCACTTTTTCGCAATTCGGTAGCTATCGGCCTGTCCGGTTCCGAGGGATGCATATAATCCGAGCAATACTATCGGAAGAAGCGTGGCCCCTACACACAGACCGCTCACACGCATCAGCTGAATGTTCTCTTGCCAAAACGTATCTTGCAGGAACCGAATAGTCAAACCAATCAATATGACTGCCGCTTCAAGCAGAAGGTAGTTTCGCATACCTTTTTGCGTTACGCGGGAATAGATTGATATCGCCCAGCCCCCAATCAAGAACACATAGCACGCATAGAGGATGTAGGTTCTAAACGGATCATTCGGCAAATAGCGAAGACTCATCTGCCGGTATAAGGATACAAAGAACAGCAACAGAAATGCTGCAATATTTATTCGAATTTGTCTTTGATGCTCTTTCATTCGCTACACCCCCTTATCTGATAGTATTCCATCTTACAGACTTATCGAGTGTATATACAATACATCTTTCGCCGCCAAATCGCCCCACACAAAAGGGTAGTTTTATATTTCTAAATAGTTTTATCAAATCCCTATGCTTCTTATTGTTCATACGAATTGCATGAATACTCTTTTGAGATAGCCTCCATAATCTTTATATGCCCTTTTAGGCCCCGTAAAATGGTCATTCCATTACAAATCGGCTTTAATCTTCAACAAAAGATTCGAGGCAAGAATCTTCTGAACGACCTTTTATCGTATGCGACAGCCTCCAAAAGAGAAAAACTCAATGGAGGCCGTTCTCTAACTATCTTCTTTCCCTATCACATTTACTCTTGTTGTTCCATCCGGATTCCCGTGAAGCTCGACCTTCATCCTTTTCCCGTCACCAAAAGTAAAGGAATATGAAGCATCATTGACATTTGGATCGATCATCATAGAAGTTCGTTCATTTCTTGCGATGTTATATTTCTCATATAACGCGTCTACGGCATCAAGACCAGCCTCAGAAACAAGCCGCGATTCATCAAGATTCATCGCAAAAGTGCGAATCGCAAAGAACTTACTCGAATGATCTTCATCCAGTTTTGGGTGAAGGCCGATCAGCTTCAAGGCAAAGTATCTAAAGTCGTCTTCAGAGTAATCAGAATCATTCACGGCTTTCATGACACGATTATTGTTTTCGTCAGGCTCGCCGTCCGTGATAGCATCAGCCATAGAATCCAATAAAGCATTGAGGAAAACAGTTTTTCCTTCCTCCAGATCTTTTATGACCTGAACAACTGAAGGACTAAGCTGAAGCTCATCACTCAACAGTTTTTCGCGATTCATAGCAAATACGAAAGCTGCTGCCAAGAATTCGCAAAACCATTCAGGCATAACCGGACTATCGTCCGGCAACCTTTTCATGGTTTCTATCTCCGAGAGAGCAACATCTTTTCTATATTCAAAATCAAGCCTCCGCTTTTCGGGGATGATTATGTCTTTCTGAATTACGCTCCACAGTTCTTCAACTATTCGTTTTCTGTTTGCGCCAACAATCGCCTGTGGCACTTTCTCCAGAAAATGTTGAAACACGATTTCAACTGCGTCGTCTTTCCAGAAAAGCGCGTCAATATACTCTCTTCTTACACGCCCTTTACGCATCGCGTTTAGGGTGTCTTTTGTTATCTTCTGATAATCGGCTCCTAGGTATTCCATACGTTCATTTTCATCCATAATCGCCGGAAGAAGAATAAACCAATCTACATACTGAGCATCTGTTTTAGTCACCTTTGGTCTATCGAGACCGGTGACCACACATCCATTACAGCACTTTACGAAAATATGCTCAAAAGAGACATAGTTAAGCTCTGAGAATTCCAAGTAAACGGCCTCCTTTCATAAATCTACTTTTTATCTACTCACATCTACTGGATATCTGCGACTTTATCTCTTCGCTTTGAGATAATACGGCCAGAAAGAAAAGCTGAAGGCAGCAAGTGCCTGGAAAGTGCCTATATTATAGCATCTTTCTAGCTTTTCTTCAATCAGCTAAAGGAAGGAGGTCGCACTTCAAAGATCAAGTTCTTGATCTTTAACACATGAGAAGCCTCGGCTTCGGGGCTTCTCCCCATTCTTCACAGAGGAGGTAATCAAAATGACCCTGATGGATTTGTTCGCAGCTACTTACAACAGTCACTCGTACACGCTTGCGGATTTCAAGAAGCTGATGGTGACCGCAGACTATTCGCTTAAGCGCGAAATAGACTGCTGTCCCGACGGTATGGTCGTCCGGCGCACTCTGATGCTCCCGTCTCATTGCGATATTCGCCGTGCCGATCTGTGTTTTACGACCCACGATGGCATGTACGCCATGATGGTAGACAGGCCAGTTCGCTACTGCGGCACAGATCCGAATCTGTTCCGGCTTTTTCGAGATCGCATGATCATCTTTGACAGCTGGTACGACCTGACCTGCTTCTGGCGCTGGCTCCCATACGTCGACTAGGAGGTGCAGTATGGAAGGATATAATCAGCCTTTATCTTTTCAGGAGCTCAAACAGCTTTTTGTGGAAAAAGGCCTGGATATTCAGGCCGCGACCAACCTGAGCGAGCCGGATTCCTTTCCGCGATTTCGCATCAGGCTACCGGGAAGCTTTGCCATGAATGACGAAG
>JAUNMW010000222.1 GCA_030537395.1 Clostridia bacterium
TCCTCCGTGTTCGTGGCGGAAGCCGATGTGGATGATCCCGTGATCCGCCTGCAGATCGGCAACGCCCCCGAAGGCGCTGCCGGCAACGTGATCACCATCAGCAACGTGGAATTCGGCAAAATGGAAGGCGACAAGGAAACCAAGAAGACCATCGACGCCTTCATGCCCTTTGGGCCCAAGACCGCCAACGCGGAAAACACCGCTTATCCCTGGCAGACCTTCAACGGCACCGACGAGGATAACGACCGCGGCGTGGGCACCATCTGGACCGAGAACGGCTCCTTCTTCTACCGTATCGACAACGGCGGCACCGTGGACTGGCACAACAAGCTGATCTGCGGCTTCGGCGGCAACCCCCTGACCCTGGCCTCCGACAGCTACTACATCGTGGAAATCACCGCCAAGGCCGACAAGCCCGTATCCTGCGGCGTATTCCTGAACCCCATGGGCAGCTGGGATCCCCGGGTGTCCGAAGGCATGAGCCTGACCGAAGAATTCCAGACCTTCCGCTTCGCCACCACCGATACCTTCATCATGGATATGGACTTTGAACTGCTCTTCCAGTTCGGTTCCGAAGCCCTGTCCAAGCTGGACGACGTGACCATCGAATTCAGCAACATCACAATCTATCAGATGAGCGTTCTGTAAGCGAATCATCGAAAGGATGGGGAGGATGGTTTTATCATCCTCCCTATCCTGCTATCAGGAGGTTGCCATGAAAAAGAAATGGATCGGTATTTTAGCCGTGCTGTGCGCGCTGTGCCTGACAGGCTGCGGAAGCAAGGAAACCCCGCAGCCCGCCGCCACCGAAGCGCCGAAAGCGCAGGTTGATTCCTTTGCGGAAGTAACGGACGATAAGGACTTTTCCTCCCTGCGGACCCCCGGCAGCCAGGAAGCTGCTTACGAATATAAAATGTATTTCCGGCCAGCCATTGACGGCATCAATCAGCCCTATGTGGGCGACACCATGCCCTACTATGAGGACGGCACCTATTACATCTATTATCTCAAAGAGGGCGGCGACAGCTACAATCATTCCATTTATCTGGCCACGACCCAGGATTTTGTCACCTATACCGAGTATGACAATCCCATCCTGGAATCCAGCCGTTCCGGCGGCCAGGACGGCTGGGCCGGCACCGGGGCCGTGGTCAAGGTGAAGGACGAATACCTGTTCTTCTACACCGGCCACGCGTCCTCCGAAACCTACGAGTATATGGAAAAGATCATGCTGGCCAAGGGAACCAGCCCCACCCAGTTTGAAAAGGTGGAAGGCTGGGAAATCACGCCGCCCGCCGAAATTGGCCAGAAGCGGGATTTCCGGGATCCCCAGGCGTACTATGACGCCGAGAAGAACACCATCACCCTCACCGTCACCGCCTCCCAGGGCGGCATAGCCCGCATCCTGAAATACACCCTCAGCGGCGATCTGAGCAGCGTCACCTATGACGGCGTCATCTTCACCAACACCGTGGGCAATTTCTGGAACCTGGAATGCAGCGACACCTTTAAGCTGGGCGAAAAATACTATTTGACATATTCCGCTCAGGATGATACGCTATGGTATGCTGTGTCCGATACGCCCTACGGCCCCTACGGCGAAGCCAAGCGGCTGGACGGCAAGCTGTTCTATGCCGCCAAGCACGTGGAAAGCCCGGAAGGCTCCTTCATGGTGGGCTGGGCCCGGCGCAGCGAATCCCCCTCCTCCACGTCGGAAGTGTCCGGCTGGGCAGGCAATCTGGCCGTGCAGAAGATCATTCAAAAAGAGAATGGCGATTTGGCGCTTGCTCCCGTGGATCAGATCGTGAACCAGTTTGCCAAGCGCCGTCATTTAGCGGTGGAAGAAGACAAAATCAACGTGCAGGCCGGTTCCCGGTACGGGTACACCGAAGCCTTTACCGCTTATGAAAGCTTCCTGCTGAAGGGCAAATTCACCTATACCGGCAAGGGCTGCTTCGGCCTGGCTTTCGATTACAACGGACAGGCCGGCAAATACAAGCTGATCACCCTGGACCCTACCGCGCAAAAGCTGCAGCTGCAGTTCAATGAGGGCGGCACCCTCATCACCGAAACGGACGTGCAGCTGGAAGCGGGGAAGGAATACGCCTTCACCTACATCCAGGAGGGCTCCGTGGGTATGTTCTGGCTGGATGGCGCTTCCCTGACCGTGCGCCTGTACGGCGTCAGCGGCAAGCCCATCCGCCTGTATGCCGAAAGCAACACCGTCGCCTTTACCGATTTGAGGGAATACACCCGATAAGCTGTTTCCGCGTAAGCTGCATGAACAGAACGCTTGCCGGGAGAGCAAAGCGTGAAGAGTAGAGAGTTAAGGTTTGTATAGCGATCAACAGGAAACAGTTGATCCGGATTGCAAACTGTATTGATCTTAACTCTCAACTCTCCTCTTTCGGCAATCCAAGGCGGCCATGAAGTGTACACACAACAAATAAAGGATGATTCACATGATGAACCACAGCCTGATCTTTGCCAGGGCGTATGAAAAAGAAGCGGGCGGGAAAATTCCCGCGTCAGCCCGCCCGATTTTCCATCTGACTCCCTGGACAGGATGGACCAACGACCCCAACGGGTTCTCCTATTATCACGGGCAGTACCACCTGTTTTACCAGTATTATCCTTATGATACTGAATGGAACTCCATGCACTGGGGCCATGCGGTGAGCCATGATCTGCTGCATTGGACATATCTGCCCGCAGCCCTGGCCCCAGACGCGCCCTACGATTCCTTCGGCTGCTTTTCCGGCAGTGCCATCGAGCTGCCGGATGGAAAGCAATTGCTGCTTTACACCGGCGTGCGCAAGGAAGGCGGCGATAAAGGCAAGGACTTCCAGACCCAGTGCATCGCCGTTGGCGACGGGCTGGATTATGAGAAATACGCTCAGAACCCCGTGCTGGACGCCCGGGATCTGCCGGAGGGCCTGAGCCCCTATGATTTCCGGGATCCTAAAATCTGGCGCACCGAAAACGGCGGCTATCGCTGTGTGGTGGGGGCCCGGCACATGGAAAATCCCAAGCTGGGCGTGCTGCTGCTCTATGGCAGCGAGGACGCCTTCCATTGGCATTTTGAAAGCATCCTGGCGGAAAACGACGGGCGCTTCGGCCTCATGTGGGAATGCCCGGATTTCTTCCCGTTGGAGGGGAAGCACGTGCTGTTCGTCAGCCCCCAGGATATGCTGCCGGAGGGCTTTGAATACCACAACGGCAACGGCACCGTGTGCCAGATTGGCACGTTTGACGAGGAAACCAAGCGCTTCATTCCGGAGCACCACCAGGCCATCGATTACGGCATCGATTTTTACGCGCCCCAGACCATCCTGACCCCGGATGGACGGCGGGTGATGATCGGCTGGATGCAGAACTGGGACACCTGCAAAAACACAGGCTACGAGGACCGGCAGTGGTTCGGCCAAATGAGCCTGCCCCGGGAGCTGTCCATCCGCAACGGCCGGCTGTACCAGCAGCCGATCCGGGAGCTTCAGCTCTACCGCGGCCCCAAGGTGGAATACAAAAACGTGCCTGTCAGTGATCGCATGACCTTGAACGGCATCGAAGGCCGCTGCGTGGAAATGGATATCCGCATCCGTCCGGAGGATGCAGAAACGCCTTACCACAAGTTCACCATGCGTTTTGCCCAGGATGATCAATACCATTCCATCCTCAGCTTCCGGCCCCATGAATCCCTGCTGAAGATCGACCGGAAATTTTCCGGCTCCCGCCGGGCCTACATCCACCAGCGCCGCTGCCAGGTGGCCCAGCACAACGGAGAAATCCATCTGCATGTGATCCTGGATCGGTTCAGCCTGGAGGTGTTCATCAATGACGGCGAGCAGGTGATGACTGCCACCATCCTGACCGAGTCCACCGCCCGGGGCATCTCCTTTGAAGCCGACGGAAAAGCCGTGATGGATATTGTCAAATACAGCCTGTTCACGGAAGAATAAGCTTTCCCTGCATGCGGGGATTCCAGAAAAAGCCTTGTATTTCGATCCTTTGTATGATACATTGAAAAAGCGGAATAACCATAACAAATCGGCAAGGGTTCCGCCGCCGAAGCGTCAAGCGCTTCGCGGATGGAACCCTGCTTTTTTCATCTGAGATCGCGTATTTTGTTTGTTCATCATGAACCTTTTCCAAAAGAAAAACGACTGATCAAGTGAAACCGGTTTTCAATGACAGAAGAAAGGAGGGGGGAGAAGCCATGGAATCGTTTGAAAGGCTGCTGGAGGAAAACATGCGGGCGCTGCAGCGGTTCATTTTTTTCCGGGTGAGCCATCGGTATGACGCGGAGGATATTTTACAGGAAACCTGCGCCGCCGCGGCGCGGGACAAGGGCAAGCTGGAAAACGTGGAGGCGTTCAGGGCCTGGCTGTTTTCCATTGCCCGGCATAAATGCGCGGATTATTACCGGACCCGGGCACAGGACCGGGAAATACTCATGGATGCAGTGCCTGAATCGTCTTCCGCTTCCGGAATAGATGCGGGCGATGAAACTGCTGTGCGGGACACCCTGGATGCGCTCAGCAGCCGGGATAAGCAAATTCTGTTCCTGTTTTATTTCCGGGAATGGCCTCAAATCCGTATCCCTCAGCGGCTGAATATTCCCCTGGGAACGGTGAAAAGCCGGCTCCATAACGCCCGGGACAGCTTCCGGGAAAAATACCCCTACCCCCCCAAGGAGAAAGGAGCATGCAATATGTTTACGATGCCGGAGAAAATGCCCGAATATACCATAGAAAAATCATCTTTGCCCCCCTTTGCCGTACGGTGGGAGGAAACGATGGGGTGGTTCATCGTGCCAAAGCTGGGCGAAAAGCTCACCTGGGCCATGTACGATTTTCCCGAGAAAACCCGCACCGAGCAGTGCGCCATGGAGGTGCTGGGCCCGGCGGAGGTGCACGGCATTGAGGGCGTGGAAATCAAAGCCGTGGAAACGGACCCCATGGACTGCAACAGCGCGGGCGGACAGGCGGAAGTGGAACGGCACTTCGTGGCCCAGCTGACCGATACCCATTGCCGTATCCTGGCGGAAAGCCACATGGAAAACGGGATCAAAAAATACTATACCTTCCTGGACGGCGGCGATTTCCTGGATAACTGGGGCTTTGGGGAAGATAACTGCGGCAACGAAGTAAACCTGGCCCCCAAGGGCGACATCATCCGGGAAGGGAACGCCGTTACCACCGCCGACAAACAGTTCCTGCTGGATGTGGTGGGCCGGTATACCGTGACCATCGGCGGCAAAGCCTACGATACCGTGTGCGTGATGGACTTCGATACCTACAACGAGGGCACGGTGTCTGAACAGTTTCTGGACCGGCACGGCAGGACTGTTCTTTGGCGGCGCTTCAACCGGAATGATTGGCGCTTTGACAGCCATCACAAGCTTTGGACCGATCTGCTGCCTCACAATGAACGCCTCACCGTCAACGGTGAAACCTATGTGCATTGGTATGACTGCATCACCGATTATATCCTGACAAAGTAATCCTGTTCGCGTTCTAAGATGCGTGCTCTAAAGAGTGAAACAAGACAAAAAAGAGGATACGCCGGGGTTTCACCCCGGACCCCACCAGGGTACTGAGTACCCTGGACCCGCAATAGCGGATGTTACTTGGTGGGTTGAAAAAGCGTTGTTCCC
>JAUNMW010000223.1:0-195 GCA_030537395.1 Clostridia bacterium
CCCTGCAAGCCGATTCTCAGAAGGAAAAAGAACAGCTTCAGGAACAAATTGCCGCTCTGAACAGCGATCTTTCCGCTGAAAAGGAGGCCCTGTCCCAGGCCCAGGCGGCAGCCGACAGCCTGACTAAGGAAAAAGAAGCGCTGCAGGCCGATTTAAGCACCCTGCAAGCCGATTCTCAGAAGGAAAAAGAACAGC
>JAUNMW010000223.1:295-4029 GCA_030537395.1 Clostridia bacterium
TTCAGGAACAAATTGCCGCCCTGAACGCCAAGCTTTCCGCCGAAAAGGAAGCCCTTGCCCAGGCTCAGGCGGCAGCTAACAGCCTGACCCAGGAAAAAGAAGCGCAGCAGGCCGATCTGAAATCCCTGCAGGCAGAAGGGGACCAGGTCCGTGCCCAAGCCAATGCGCTGACGGAAGAAAAAGCCAGGCTGGAAGCGCAGATCACCGCGCTGCTGGCGTCCGCCGAGCAGGAAAAGGCCGAATGGGAAACAAAAACAGCCGCATTGGAAAAGGATTTGGCTCAATCCCAGGCAGCGCTGGATACCGCGTCAGAGGAAAAGAACGCCTTGCAGGAGCAGCTGACAGCCGCGCAGGCCGATTGGAGCGCCGAAAGCGCCGCGCTGACGGGCGAAATGGATCAATTGCGCCAGCAGTCCGCCGCCTTGGAAACCAGCCTGCAGACGGCCCAGGCCGGGCAGGAGCAGGCCCAGGCGCTGGCGGAAAGCCTTGCGTCGGAAAAGGATGCCCTTCAAGCTGATTTGGAGGGCCGTCTGAACGCAGCACAGCAGGAAAGCGACGCCCAGCAGGCCCAGCTTTCCGCCCTGGAAAAAGACCTGAAAACCACCCAAGACGCCCTTTCCGCCGCGCAGACAGAAGGAGAAGCGCTGAAGGATCAGCTGAAAACCGCCGCTGATACAGCAGCCGCCGACAAAGCAGCCGCGGAAAAAGAAACTCAGGCGCTGCAAGCGCAGCTTTCCGCCCTGCAGGAAAGCGGGGAGGCCCTGCAGGCCGAATTGAACGCCGCGCGGCAGGATCATGAAGCGCTGACAAATCAGGCGGACGCGCTGCGGGCGGATTTGCAGGCGGCGCAGAATCAGATCGATCTGATTTACGGCGCGCCGGATAGTTCCCTGCACCGGGCCTGGAGCATGAACACCAAACTGCAGAATTTAGTGACGCAGCTGACCAGCGAGCGGGATGCCGCTCAGAAGCAGCTTTTCTACACGGTTCAGGAACGCGACGCCCTGCAGGAGCAGGTAAAAACCATGACGTTAGGCTTCCAGGACGCCCTCGGTAAGCTGTCCGCCGGAAATGAGGGGGCCACGGAAGAACAAAAGCAGCTGGCCTCTTCGATTGGCAAACTGCTGCTGCAATGTCTGGCCCCGGCCCAGGAAGAGGACCCCATCCAGAACTTCACGCTGGCTGTTTTCCATGAAGAAACCCCTCTCTATTCCGAAACTTTCGCCCTTTCCGCCAGCCAGGAAGCCCAGCTTCGCGCCCTGTGCGATGAATGGAACGCATCCGACGCCCCGCTTCGTATCACATTAGAACCGTAACCCTTTCATCCCTATCGCCTCCGATCCTCCGCCTGAGCGGAATCGGAGGCTTTTTTCTTCTGATTTTACTCTTTTTTCGTGCACTCATTACAAAATTTCTTCATTTATTTAATTTTTTCGGCAAAATTGTGTAGAAAATATTGCGAAACACTTGATTTTTGGTGCCTGTGTCGTGTAAAATAGGGTAAGACAGGCACGTTATCATTTTTTTGCCTGCCACGAGCGAGGAAGGATGAAAAAAAGTGGCCAAGCGCATTTTATTGGTGGATGATGAACCGCTGATCCTGAAGGGTCTGCGTTTTACCCTGGAACAGGAAGGTTATGAAATTCTCACCGCCGCGGACGGCGAAGAAGCCCTGCAGGTGTTCTTTGACGAGCCTGTGGATCTGGTGCTGCTGGACGTGATGCTGCCCAAGCTGGACGGCATCCAGGTGTGCCAGCGCATCCGGGAAAGCAGCAACGTGCCCATTTTGATGCTCACCGCCAAGGGCGAGGATATGGATAAGATCCTGGGCCTGGAATACGGCGCCGACGATTATATGACCAAGCCCTTCAACATCCTGGAGGTAAAGGCCCGCATCAAAACCGTGCTGCGCCGCGCCGCCCAGCCCGCCGCCAACGAAGAAAAGAAGATCATCCGGGTTCACGATATGGAAGTGAACATCGTGAACCGGTCCGTCACCCTGGGCGGCAAGGAAATCCGCCTGACCGCCAAGGAGTTTGATCTGCTGCAATTGTTCATCACCAACCGGGGCAAGGTGTTCAGCCGGGAAACCATGCTGGAAACCGTGTGGAAGTACGATTATATGGGCGATGCTCGCACCGTGGATGTGCACATCCGCCGCCTGCGGGAAAAGATCGAGCGCAATACCTCCCAGCCGGAGTTCATCTTCACCAAGTGGGGAGTGGGCTACTATTTCACCGATAAGGATTAAAAATCCATTCGCCAGCATCCGCTGGCAGATTCTGCTCGCCTTTCTGCTGATCGTTGGCCTGAGCTTTTACGTCATGGCCAGCTCCATCAGCGGCATGGTGGGCGATTCTTTATTTGAGCAGCGCATCCGCTCGGACCGGGCCAGCCTGGAAACTCTGGCAACCAGGATCGCCCCCCTGCTGGCCCAGAGCGATGCCCAGGCGCTCCAGACCCAATTGCTCGCCGCCGGCGGGGAATTGGGGGGGCGCGTTTTGCTGCTCGATCAAAACGGCAAGGTGCAGATGGACAGCTACGGGGAAATGCAGGGGGCCCGGCTGCAATACCCGGAAATCGCCAACATTCTGGTGAAGGGCCAGAATGCCGATTACGGGGTGCACGAGCTGGAATCCGGCACGGAATTGAACCCCTCCCGCCTGCTTTTTACCCGCCGCACCGCCGCCGCCTGGGTGGGCTACTGCACCGCTGGTGTGGTGTACGCCTCCGATATCATAGGCGTTTTGCTGCTGGTGAGCCCCGTGCAGGAAATCATGCAGAATATGTACCAATTGCAGGATCAGATGATCCTGATTTTCGTGCTGGTGGCCGCCGCGGCGCTGCTCAGCTCCTGGATCTTTTCCCAGGTGATCACCCGGCCCATCGCAGGCCTGAACCGAGGCATCCAGCGCATGAGCAAGGGCGATTTTTCCTCCCGGGTAAAGGTACGGGGCAGCGGCGAAATGAAGCAGCTGGCCCGGGCCTTCAACTCCATGAGCGAAAAGCTGGAAACGCTGGATCAAAGCCGAAATCAGTTCGTTTCCAACGCCAGCCACGAGCTGAAAACGCCTCTGGCTACCATGAAAATCATGATCGAATCCCTGATTTATCAGCCGGATATGGATAAGGCCCTGCGCACAGAGTTCATGACCGACATCAACAACGAAATCGACCGGCTTTCCGCCATCGTAAGCGACCTTTTGACCCTGGTGCAGATGGATTCCCAGAACGTGAAGCTCACCCGGGAAAACCTGTCCATCGCCCAGCTGATCAAGGAAAACGCCCACCGGCTGCAGCCCATTGCCGACCAGAAAAATCAAAAAATCCAGCTTACCCTGTCCGATCCCTGCGATATATACGCGGACAAGTCCAAGCTGAATCAGGTGATTTACAATTTGATGGAAAACGCCGTGAAATATACGCAGAACGGCGGCGTGATCAAGGTGAATCTCCAGCGCCAGGGCCGGGACGCCCATTTTACCGTGTCCGACAACGGCCCCGGCATCCCCAAGGAAAACCTGCCCCACATTTTCGACCGCTTCTATCGGGTGGATAAAGCCCGCAGCCGGGAAAAGGGCGGCACGGGCCTGGGCCTGAGCATCGTGCACCAGCTGGTGCTGCTCCACGGCGGGGCCATCAGCGTGGAAAGCGAGGAGGGCAAAGGGGCCACGTTCATTGTGGAATTGCCGCTGCACCAGGGCTAATTTTGAAAAAGAGTACAGAGTACAGAG
>JAUNMW010000223.1:4039-5653 GCA_030537395.1 Clostridia bacterium
ATTGAATAGTCGATGACATAAGCGAAACGGAAGCAGATTGATTCTCAGCTTCGTTCGCATAATAGACTATCTAATCTGTACTCTGCACTCTGAACTCTGTACTCTTTTTTTCTGTGCTCTTTTACCGTTCCATTTAACTTAAAACGCCGGTTATTATGCTCTCGTCACGTTCTTGATCCATTTGTTTCCCCGCAGGCGCAGGAACGCGATGATCCATTTGAAGCACTGATCGATGCGGGTGCAGAAGTAGATCCAGGCCAGGGGCCAATGGAACACGAACGCCGCCAGGGCCGCCGTGGGCAGCACCACCAGCCAGCCGCAGATCATATCCACGATCATGACGAAGCGGCTGTCGCCCGCGCCCCGGTTGATGCCAACGAAGCAGGAGGCATGGTAGCTGGTGCCGATCAGGGTCACGGCGCAGATGCCGATCATCTGCACGGCCAGGGCGAAGGTTTCATCGTTCAAATGGTACAGGGAAGCGAAGGGCCGCCTGAGAAGGAACACCAGCGCGCTCATGACCACGCCGATACACAGGAACATGATTTGAATGGTCCCGGCGTATTCCCGCACCCGCTTGTAATCCTTGGCCCCCACCGCCTTGCCCACCACCACGCAGGCGCCGCCCGCCAGGGCAAAGGTGAACATGGTGCCCAGGTTCATCATCATATCGGTGACGGAGGTGGCGTCGATGAGCATTTTGCCCATCTGGCCCAGGATCACGGCTTTCAGCAGGTTCACCAGGGCCCATTGAGCGTCCGTCAGGCCCACGGGCAAGCCGAACTTGGCGTAATCCTGCCAGGCCCAGCCTTCGCTTTTCAGCAGGTTTTTCGGCTTGATTTCCAGGGTTTTCTGAATCCGGAAGAAGTAAATCCACACCAGCGCCGCTTCCAGCAGCCGCGCCAGCACCGTGGCGACGGCCGCGCCGGTGACCCCCAGGGCAGGCAAGCCCAGATGGCCGAAAATCAACACATAATTCAGTCCAATATTGGCAAACAGGGACAGGATGGTGGTGTACAGCGTCACCTTCACCACTTCCACGCCCTTCAAAATGCCCACCATGGCGCTGGTGACGGCCAGGGGCAGATAGCTCAGGCACACGATGGGCAGGTACTTCATGGCCAAATCGATCACCGCCGTTTCCCCGCCGTTGATCACCAGCCCCAGCAGGGCCCGGGGAAACAGCTGCACGGCGCAGATGGCCAGCAGCGCGAACAGCAGGCACACGGAAAACGCCACGGCGCACACCGTGCGGATGCGCTTTTCATCCCGCTTGCCCCAATACTGGCTGATCAGCACGATAGCCCCGGTGGACAGGCCGGACAGCGCCGCCGTCACAAACGTGGTGATGGCGTTGCTCTGGGCCACGGCGGACAGGGCGTTTTCGCCCGTGCGGGTGACCATCACGTTATCCGCCATCACCACCAGCAGGTTCACCGCGCTTTGAAACGCCGCAGGCAGGGACAGCCGCAGGATCGTTTTGTAAAATTGCTTGTCCTTTACCATCAGGCCTCGCCGTCCTTCTTTCGTAGTTCGTAGGAATCGGGCAATTATTCGGTATTATCGATTCGAGAGTTAAGTGTATTAGTAAGGAGTTGAGAGTTAAGAGTTGAG
>JAUNMW010000224.1 GCA_030537395.1 Clostridia bacterium
TACTCTGTACTCTGAACTCTGTACTCTCTATCAGCAACGATAGAGAAAGCCTTCAATTTACATAAAGGAGCATCAAGCCTATGGCCACCCTTTCCCCCATGATGCAGCAATACATGCGCCTCAAGGAGCAGAACCCGGACACGCTGCTTTTTTTCCGCGTGGGCGATTTCTATGAAATGTTCTTTGAGGACGCCATCACCGCCAGCCGGGAGCTGGAATTGACCCTCACGGGCAAGGATTGCGGCCTGGAGGAACGGGCCCCCATGTGCGGGGTGCCCTATCACGCGGTGGATGCTTATGTAGCGCGGCTGGTGGAACGGGGATACCGGGTGGCCATTGGCGAACAAATGCAGGACCCGGCCCTGGCCAAGGGCCTGGTGGATCGGGACATCATCCGCATCGTGACGGCGGGCACCTTAACGGATTCCGCCGTCATCGGGGAAAAACGGAATAATTTTCTCTGCTCCGTGTGTGTGAACGGCAAGCGCATCGGCATCGCTGCCTGCGACGTTTCCACCGGGGAATTTTTCGTGCAGCAGATCGAAAACAAGCCCGCCTCCCTGAAAGCCGCCCTGGACGCCCTGAGCCCCGGGGAAATCATCACCAACAGCCCGGAGGACGTGCAGCCCGCTTCTTCCCTGATATGCCGGAATTACGTTTCCTCCGCTTACCAGAGCCAGAACGCCCGGGACACGCTGTTGTCCCATTTTAAGGTCTCCTCCCTGATCGCCCTGGGCCTGGACGCTTCCCTGTCCGTGGCCGCCCAGGCCGCCGGAGCCCTGATGCGGTATCTGAATGAAACGCAGAAAAATTCCCTCCAGCACATTTCCTCCCTGCGGGTAACGGAAAAGGGCGACGTGATGCCCCTGGACGCTTCCACCCGCCGGAATCTGGAACTGACCGAAACCATCCGGGGCCGCAGCGCAAAGGGGTCCCTGCTGTCCATATTGGATGAAACCGTTACCGCCATGGGCGGCAGACTGCTTCGCTCCTGGGTGGAAAAGCCGCTGCTTTCCAAGGAAAAAATCGAAGCCCGGCTGTCCGCTGTGGACGCCCTGTATCATCAGCCGGTGCTGGCCCAGAATTTGCGGGAGCAATTGTCCCAGGTGTACGATATGGAGCGCTTGCTTTCCAAAGTGTCCTATCACACCCTGAACGCTCGGGACTGCTTAAGCCTGCTTCGTTCTCTGGAAAAAGCCCCGGAAATCATCACATTGCTTGGCAGCGTGGAGGGGGACGACCTGGCGTTTTTAAAGGGCCTCCTGGACCCCCTGCCGGAATTGACCGACCTGCTGCTGCGGGGTATTTCTCCCGACGCGCCGCTGCTTTTGTCCGACGGCAATTTTATCCGCGCCGGATTCAACGAGCAATTGGATGAATACCGCCGGGCCTCCACCGAGGGCAAGCAATGGCTGATGGACCTGGAAGCCCGGGAGCGGGAGGCCACCGGCATCAAGAATCTGCGCATCCAGTACAACCGGGTGTTCGGCTATTATATCGAGGTCACCAAATCCAATTACAATTTGGTGCCCCTGCGCTATCAGCGGCGGCAGACCCTGACCAACAGCGAGCGCTTCACTACGGACGAACTGCGGGAAATCGAAAGCAAGCTCACCGGGGCCCAGGAGCAGGCCGCCAAGCTGGAAATGACCCTGTTTGAGCAGATTCGGGACGAAATCAGCGCCAATATCGGGCGGCTACAGTCCACCGCTTTGGCGTACAAAACCCTGGACGCCCTTCTGTCTCTGGCAAGGGTGGCGCTGCTTCATCATTATGTGCGCCCCGCCATCACCGACGACGGGGTCATCAGCATCAAGGACGGCCGTCATCCCGTGGTGGAAAACACCCTGCCGGATATGAACTTCGTGCCCAACGATACCTATCTGGACACCCAGGACAAGCGGATGCAGATCATTACCGGCCCCAACATGGCGGGCAAAAGCACCTATATGCGCCAGGTGGCCCTGATCACCCTGATGGCCCACATGGGTTCCTTCGTGCCCGCCAGCGAAGCCAGCATTTCCCTGGTGGACGGGGTGTATACCCGCGTCGGCGCATCGGACGATTTAGCTACCGGCCAAAGCACCTTCATGGTGGAAATGAGCGAAATGGCCTATATCCTGCGCAACGCCACCAACCGCTCCCTGGTGATCCTGGACGAAATCGGGCGCGGCACCAGCACCTTTGACGGCCTGTCCATCGCCTGGGCGGCGGTGGAATACCTGGCCGACCAGAAAAAATCCGGGGCCAAGACGCTGTTTGCTACCCACTATCATGAACTGTCCGAGCTGGAAGGGCATCTGGAGGGGGTCAATAACTTCTGCGTGTCCGTGAAGGAACACGGGGAGGAGGTCATCTTCCTGCGTAAGATCGTCCCCGGCGGCGCGGATAAGAGCTTTGGCATTTACGTGGCCCACTTAGCGGGGGTCCCCCGGCCCGTGGTGGCCAGGGCCCAGGAAATCATGGCAAGGCTGGAAGTCAACAACGTAAACCAGAACACCATCGGCCAGAACATTTTGGGCGCGGGCCACAAGAAAAAGAATGAACAGGTGGATTTGATGGAATACCAGAAAACGGAGTTCGTGGAGGAAATCCGCAATCTGGACGTGATGGCTATGACGCCTATTGATGCGCTGAACAAGCTGTTCTTATTGAAGGAGAAAGCCCTGAAGCTGTAATTCTTCCCATCTTACACGCGGAAAGGAGGGAGAAAGCCTTGAAAACGAAGTTCCCCATTTTGCTGGTGCACGGCCTGGGTATGAAGGACACCTTTTTCATGAAGTCCTTCGGGCGAATCGACCGCATCCTGCGCATCCAGGGCTATACCGTATTCAAAAGCAACATTGACGGCTTCGGCTCAGTGGAAGGAAACGCGGAGCAGCTGAAAGAGGAAATTGGCGGTATCCTGCGGGAAACCGGCACGGAAAAGGTGAATATCATCGCCCATTCCAAGGGTGGGCAGGACGCCAAATTCATGATCCAGCACTGCGGCATGGCGGAAAAAGTAGCGTCCCTGACCACTCTGTGCACGCCGCATCTGGGCTCCCCCATTGCTTCCTTCGTGCTGCGTTTTCCCAAAGCGCTGGTCAAATACGCGGCCTTCTGGGTAAACACCGCCTACCGCATTTTGGGTGACCGGAAGCCGGACAGCTTTACCGCCTGCGAAGAATTGAAGCGCACAAGCAATCTGGAACAGGAAACCGTGAACGTGGCGGACGGGGTGCTGTGCCAGAGCTTTTCCGCTTCTATGCGGCCCGGGGAAAAGAACGCGGATTTTATCATGCAGATCCCCCTGGTTTTTTCCCGCTGGATCGAAAAGGGAAAGGTATCAGACGGCCTTGTGCCCCAGGATTCCGCCGTATTCGGCAAATACCGGGGAGAGTGTATAGAAGGCCCTGTTTCCCACACCGAAATCGTGGATTTTATGGTGCGCGACAAAAAGCGCGATAAGATATACGCCTTTTATTCCGCGCTCTGCGAAGAATTGGCCGGGGCCGGGCTTTAAGGAGAGCCCCCAAAGGAGAAAAATAAATGGAAATAAATCATATTCGTCAATTGCCCCCCGAGGTGATCGGCCAGATCGCCGCGGGCGAGGTGGTGGAGCGGCCCGCCGCGGCCATCAAGGAATTGGTGGAAAACAGCATGGATGCCGGAGCCACCGCCATCACCGTGGATATTAAAGAAGGAGGCATTTCCTCCTTCCGGGTGGCGGATAACGGCAGCGGCATTATGCCCAGCGATATCCGCCTGGCCTTCGCCCGCCACGCCACCAGCAAAATCCGGACGGCCGAGGATTTGTACGGCGTCAAATCCTTAGGGTTCCGGGGCGAGGCTTTGGCCTCCATCGCCGCGGTGGCAAAAGTGACCTGCCAGACAAGAGCCCGAGGCCAGGAAGTGGGCGTGCTGGTGCGCAACGAGGGCGGGGATATTTTGGATATTCAGGATTCCGCCTGCCCGGAGGGCACCACCTTCACCGTGAAGGATTTATTCTATAACGCTCCCGTGCGCCGGAAGTTTTTGAAAAAGCCCGCCACCGAAACCGCCGCCGTCTCAGAGCTCATGGCCCGACTGATCCTGTCCCACCCCGCCGTGTCCTTTCGGTTCATGGCGGATGGAAAAATGGTGTATTTCAGCGCCGGGGACGGCAAGCTGGACAGCGCCATCATGAGCGTGTACGGAACGGACACCCTAAAGCTCATGACCAAGATCGACGGGAATATGAACGGCGTCATGCTCTCCGGCTTTGTGGGCGTTGGGGACGCGGGCCGGGGCAACCGGGCCCACGAACATTTTTTTCTGAATGGACGCGCCATGAAAAGCCCGCTGCTTTCCCTGGCCCTGGAAAACGCCTGCCGCCAGCGGGTCACCATCGGGCGGTTCCCCATGTGCGTGCTGCATTTGACCATGCCCTTTGAAAACGCCGATGTGAACGTGCATCCCAACAAATGGGAGGTGCGCTTCCAGGACGAGCGGGGCGTGCGCCAGGCGGTGGAAACCATCGTGTTTGAAGCGCTGGAGAAAACCAACGAAGCGCCGGTGATCCCGCCTATGTACTTGGCGCCCCAAGATGCCGCCCCCGCGCCCGCTCCGGTAAAGGTGCAGGTGACCCAGCCCGCGCCGCCCCCGGAGGACGCGCCCGAAATACTGAAAAAGGCGGACAGCCGCCTCAGCGCCTTTACGGAGGATGGGGCCCTGCCCACCTTCGCCCCCGCCCCGGCTCCCCGGGAACGGGAGCCCATCGCATCTCCTCCCGCTCCTGTTCCCCGGCCCACCGTGATACGGGATTCCGGCGCGGCCCTTCTGCCGCCCAAAAAGACGCCCCAGGCGAACATCCCGCCCCAGGTTATCTCTTATGCGGCAGAAAAAACGGTGGGACAGGCCCCTGTTTCCCAACCCGCCTTCCCGCCCGTGGATGCGGAAATCCAGCAGACCCAGGCCCCCGCGGTGGAGCAGCAGTTCAATCAAACGCCCATCCGCATCCTGGGGGTAGCGTTCAACACCTACATTCTCATGGAATACGGCGATCTGCTGATCCTGTCCGATCAGCACGCGGTGCATGAACGGCTGCTGTACGAAAAGTTCATGAAGGAAACAGCCGCCGCTCCCGCCAGCCAAGCCATGCTGATCCCCATGGTCATCCATCTGTCCCGGGGGGAATACGCCTGCTACGAGGAAAACGAGGAAGCGCTTTTGAAGGCGGGCTTCGATCTTTCTCCCTTCGGGGATGACACGGTGCAGCTTCGGGGTGTACCCATCATTCTGGGCCAACCCCAGGCGGAAAAATGCCTGCTGGACGCCCTGGACGAGCTGATGGAGAACCCCTCCAGCACCCCTGCGGACCGCACCAGCCGCATCATCCAGATGGCCTGCAAGCACGCCGTGAAGGGCGGCGAAAGGCTTCCGGAGGAAAGCGTGAAGCAGCTCATCCGGGACGTGATCGATCAAAAGGTCACCCCCACCTGTCCCCATGGTCGGCCCTTGATGGTGCAGATCACCAGGACGGAATTGGAGAAGCGGTTCCGGAGGATTCAGAATTGAATGCAGGAGTTGAGAGTTGGGAGTTAAGAGTTGAGATTGAAATGCGGTCATGAAACAAACCACTCCAATGGTTTCTTATTATTGACAAAGCTCATTTAAAAAGCAAAATAATTA
>JAUNMW010000013.1 GCA_030537395.1 Clostridia bacterium
CTTTGCTCCAATATCAGCTTGTTTTGGTCCTTAAGAACTTAACTGTTAACAGTATCAATTCGTCAGATGATAGATGCGGTTGATTTCGTCAGTGTCGGTGCCGTCGGGATTCTTGACGATCAGGGGCGGCTCGATGATCAGGCCGGGGTTCACATCCAGCAGGGCTTCAATGAGGGCAAGGCGGGCGGGACGGCAAACATTGGCGTGCACCAGCCGCAGGCGCTTAGGTTCCAGGCGGAATTGCCGCAGCGTATCGAAGGCTTCGGTCAACCGCGCGGCGGGCAGCATCAACACGAAACGGGATCGGCTTTTGAGCAGCCATGCGGCGGCGGCAGCCACATCGGAAATGGTGCATTCTCCTTCCTGGCGGGCGGTGCGCAGGGCAGGACTGGGGCTGGGCAGGGATGCGTTTTCGGCGCTGTAAGGGGGATTGCAGATCACCAGGTCATAGGCCGCGTGGGGCAGAAATTGGCGCGCCTGACGCAGATCCCGGTTGTGAACGATGATGCTTTCCTGCAGGCCGTTGAGCCGCATGCTTCTTTGGGCCCGCTCCGCCGCGTCGGGCTGAATCTCCACCGCGTCGCAGAAAAGCCTTCCGGCGCGGCCCGAAAGCAGCAGGGGCAGTATGCCTGTACCAGTGCCCAAATCGCAGATCCGGCTGCCGGGACGCACCCGGGCAAAGTCTGCCAGCAGCACGGAATCCATGCCGAAGCGGAAGGCGGAAGGGGACTGGATGATTTTGAGCCCCGCGAACTGCAGATCGTCAATGCGTTCGCCGGGCAGCAGCAGATCATTCATTTCACTCATACCATTCAAACTCCAGATATTTGGTCATGCAGTAACCGGACAGCCCGTTATAATTCACCGCGCACCAGGTATCGCCCACAGCGGTGATGATCAGGGTATCAAACTTGGGCATTTCCATCAGGATAATCGCGCCAGTGGAGCATCCGTCCCGCAGGTTCAGGCTGCTGCTGGTGGGCATGATACGGGCCAGAATGGGCATGTCCAGGGGCCGGAGACCATCGTTGGAGGCGGGCGGCGCCGTAACGGCCGGCGCGGCGGTGGGTATGGACGCGGAAGTATCAAAGGAAAGATACTTGGTCATCACATAGCCAATGGTTCCGGCATAGGCCACTTGGCACCAATCCGGTCCCTTTTGCAGCACCGCCACCAGATCGTTCTGGGGAATGGTGCGCAGCACCTTGGCGGTGGCTTTGGCGCTGTAGCGCAGATTCAGGGACCCGCTGGGCGTAACCACCCGGGCGGCGAGCGATGACGAAGGAAGGGGTACGGGCTGGGGCGCGGCGGTAGGAAGCGGTGCGGGAGCATCGCCCGGAAAGGCAAGATACTGGCTCATTACATAGCCCGTAGTCCCTGCATAGCTGACTTTGCACCAGGACGTGCCTTTTTCCAAAATGAGAATGGTTTCGTTCTGGGGAATGGTGCGCAGCACCTTAGCGGTGGCCTTGGCGCTGTAGCGCAGGTTCAAGGAACCGCTGGGCGTCGTCACCTGGGCATAGAGCAGCCCCGGCTGCTGCGCGGGAGCCGCCGTGGGAGCGGCGGCCGGGCTTTCCCCGCCGAAGGAGAGAAATTTGGTCATCACATAACCGGTATAGCCGTTGTAGGCAGTCTGGCACCATTCGCTGCCCCGGTCCAGCACGGAAATCACTTCGTTTTGCGGAATGGTGCACAGCACCTTCGCGCTGGTGCTTGCCCGCTGTCTCAGGTTCAGGCTCCCGTTGGGGGTGGTCACCCGGGCGGTTTGGGCATTTTCGGCGGGAGATGGGGTTTCCAGGGCAACGGGCAATTCTGTGATCCATTGCTCCTGCCCCTCCTGGCTGGAGCCGATGGCGCCTAAAATGGAACGGGTCAGGGTATATTCCACCCGGTTGCAGCCTTCATAATAGAAAGCCAGGATTTGATCATAGGTATAGCCCATCTGGGCCATATACATGGCTCCGCGCTGGCTCATGCCAATGCCGTGCCCGTAGCGCCTGGCGGTGACGGTGAAAGCATCGCCGCTTTGCGTGACGGACCAAAGCTCATTGCTGCCGGAGGTGATGTTCATGGAAAGGGCGTTTTCCAGTTCGCTGAATATATCGAAAGTAAGGGTACCCCAGCCCAGGACGCCGTTTCTGGTGTATTGCACATCGAAGCTCAGCTTGGTATACAGTCGGCTGGGGGCGGCGTATTTGGGGGTGTGGGCCCAAACGGCGGTGACGGCGGTAACGGCGGCTCCGGAACCGTATATGGCCGCGGCCTTTTGATTGAGCAGGCTGCCTAACTTGCTGCTTTGGGCGCCGGAGGATTTTACGGTGAAGGATACCTTCCGGGAATCCGGGTTCGCCAGATCGTAAGGATCATCCTTGACGCCCAGGTAGGAAAGGCCGCCTGTTCCCCAGGCGTTTTTGATGGATTCGGTTTGCCCGCCGTTGGAAGCGGTATAGTAAGTGGCGGTAAAGGAGGAACCATTTTTCACCACGATGCCCTTCGTCGCGTCCACCGCGGCTTTGCAGTTGGCGCTGCCGGAAGGGGTGCCGGAGTATATCTGATCCGCGGTGGTGTCCACCACGTCGTACAGGGAGGAACTCTTCATGGCCCGCATGGTATAGGTCCGGGCGGCCACGGCCTGGGCTTTCAGGGCCTCCAGCCCGGAGGCGTTGCCCATTTCATAGGGCAGCACGCCGTAAAGATAATCCTCCATATAGATATAGGCTACCACATACAAGGTGTAACCGGCACTGGATTTTTGGGCGGTGAACTGAAAATCGCCGGGGTACAGGTTGCCGGGCACCCGGCCCTGAGCGATCTTGATGCCGCTTTGCCCGCCGCTTTCATGGCGGCACAGGCGGAAGGCGGAGCCCATGCTGGAGGTGCTGCCGTTCGCGGTCAGGGTCAGTTGGCCGGTGGAGGAATTGAATTGAACGGTCACCGCCGCGCCGTTTCCCAGCGTCCGGCTGACCTGGCCGTTGATGGAATAGCTTCCGTATACTGTCAAATTCAGCTTGGATGGATTTCCCAGCGAGGATAAGCGCACCCGCACCATGCCGTTCTGGGTATTTCCCATTGTCAGGGGGGCGCTGGCTAAGCTGCTATCCGCCGCTGCCGGGAATGGACTGAAAACCATCCCCAGCAGCAGATAGACAATCAGGGGTATCGTGAGCAAGCGTTTGTACATGTCTTTCCTCCATTGTGGATTTGTACAATTGATTGTAACATTTTCGTAATCATTTGCAGTGTATCATATTTGTCGGGTTTTGTCCATGGTTTGGGGGATAGAAATGATTGGGTGAATTGGGAAAGCAGCAAATTTACCCTCGCTTTTCTTTTTCCCTGTTTTATGGTAGAATAGGCGGGAAAGCGAGGGAACCTCATGATTGTAGTAGTTGCTGAAAAACCCAGCGTGGGGCGGGATATTGCACGGGTGCTGGGGTGCCGGGAACGGGGGGAAGGGTGCCTGAAAGGGGACAATTATCTGGTCACCTGGGCCGTGGGGCATCTGGTTACCCTGTGCGAACCGGACGAAATTGACGAAAAATATAAAAAATGGCGCATGGACGATCTGCCCATGCTGCCTGAAAATATTCCTACAAAAGTGATTTCCAAAACGAAATCACAGTTTTCCATTGTGAAAAAAATCATCAACGACAAGGACACGGAAAAGCTCATCTGCGCCACCGATGCCGGTCGGGAGGGGGAATTGATTTTCCGCCTGATTTACAACCAGGCCAAATGCAAAAAGCCCGTGGACCGGCTGTGGATTTCCTCCATGACGGACGAGGCCATCAAGGAGGGCTTTGCCAATTTAAAGCCCGCCTCGGAATACGAGGGGCTGTACAAAAGCGCCACTTGCCGGTCGGAGGCGGATTGGCTGGTGGGCATGAACGCCAGCCGCGCGTTTACCTTGCGCTTCGACGCTCTTTTGTCCATCGGCCGGGTGCAGACGCCCACCCTGGCGATCCTGGTCAAGCGCTATCATGAAATCGTCAATTTCAAGCCCGAGGAATACTTTACCGTCAACGCGGATTTCGGCGATTACTCCGGCCAGTGGTTCGATGAAAAGGTGGAGGATGAAAAGAAAGCCAACCGGATCCCTACCAAGGAAAAGGCCGATGAAATCGCCAAGGCGGTGAAAGGCAAGGCGGCGCGGGTAAAAAGCGTCACCGCGGAAGCCAAGAAAGAGCTGCCGCCTCAATTGTACGATTTGACTTCGCTCCAGCGGGAGGCCAACCGGAAGCTGGGCTACACCGCTGATAAAACCCTGAAAACCGCCCAGGAGCTGTACGAAAAATGGAAGGCCATCACCTATCCCCGCACGGACAGCCGATATTTGCCCATGGACATGATTCCCCGGGCCAAGCTGACATTGCAAAAGCTTCCCGGAGATTACAAGCCCTTCGTAGAAAACATCCCCTGGAAAGAAGATGGGAAGCTCCCCATTTCCAAGCGGATATTTGATAACGAAAAGATTTCCGATCACCATGCCATCATCCCCACGCCCCAGACGGCCCCCATCGAAAAACTGCCCCCGGACGCCCAAAAGCTGTTTGATATGATCGCCCGGCGGCTCATCGCCGTATTTTATCCCGCCCACGAATATGACGCTATCAAGGTGATCACGGAATGCCAGGGCCATACCTTTAAAACCACGGGCCGTACGGTGCGCATCAACGGCTGGAAGGACGTGTACCCCTCCGATAAGGAGGAGGACGACGCGCTGCCCGCTCTCAAGGAAGGGGACGGGCGCACCGTCAGCAAGGCGCAGGTGAAAAAAGAAGCCACCAAGCCCCCGGCCCCCCATACCGACGCCTCCCTGCTGTCCAGTATGGAAAACGCGGGCCGGGAGTTGGAGGACGAAAAGCTGCGGGAGCAAATGAAGGGCTCGGGCCTGGGCACCCCCGCCACCCGGGCCGCTATCATCGAACGGCTGATTCAGGTGGGCTACGCCGCCCGGAAGGGCCGGGCCATTTCCGCCACGGAAAAGGGCGTGTCCCTCATCGCCATTGCCCCGCCCGAAATCGCCTCCCCGGAAACCACCGGAAAGTGGGAGCTGGCATTGGATGAAATCGCCAAAAATCAGCGGGATACCCAACGCTTTATGGAGGGCATCAAGCGGCTTTCCACCTTCCTGGTAGAATACGCCCGGGACACGAAAACGGAGGCCTCCTTCCCGGAGGAAATGCGCCGGGGCAAGGGGAAAGCAAGAAGCAAAACCAGCACGGTCAAGCCCATCGAGGGGGCCAAGTGTCCGCTGTGCGGCAAGCCCGTGCAGGAAAACACCAAGGCCTTCGGCTGCTCGGGCTGGCGGGAGGGATGCCATTTTACCCTGTGGAAGGACGGCTTGAAGCGCGGCGGCGGGCCCATGCTGACCGAAAAGCTGGTGCAGCTGGTGCTGGAAAAGGGCGCCGTGGCGGGCTCCACGGGCACCATTGCTTTGACAGACGGCAAACTGACTTTTACGCCCAAGGGCGCGGAGGCTCCCAGCACTTCTTTTCCAATTATCTATCAAAAGAATTGAAAAATAAAGATCGTTTTGATTGATGAGGTGTCACGATGGATACCTGGGTTGAAACCAAGCAATTTCCTTCGCATTTGCTCTCCGCGGCGGGCTTGGTATACAAAGAAAACAAGGTGCTTTTGATCCGGTCTCCCCGGCGGGGATGGGAGTTTCCCGGCGGTGTGATCGAGCAGGGCGAAGTGATCACGGACGGGCTGAAGCGCGAAATTTGGGAAGAAAGCGGCATCCTGGCGGAGCCGCTTGCGCTGGCGGGCGTAAACCAGAATCTGGCGCTGAAAAAGGGCTACGGGCCGCTGGAGGGCATGCTGCTCCCACCGGTGGTGATTTTCGATTTTATCTGTGTTTATGTCGGCGGCACGGAAACGCTTTCCGAAGAAAGCCAGGAGATCGGCTGGTTTTTCCCGGAGGAAGCCGTGAAGCTGGTACAACATCCGGGGTATGCGGAAAGGCTGCGGACCATGCTCCGCTTTTCCGGAACGATCAAGCTGGCCGCCTATGAGAAAACAGCAGAAGCGTTCAGAAATTATCGGGAAATCGATTTGGAGCAAGCCCCCTATTCCTCAAGCGCTGAAAAATGAGAAAAACGAAAACGGTATAAAGAAACTATCATTCTTTTCTCATCATTTTCTAATGATTTTCTCCCTGTCGTTCTCATTTTTCCGGTTTATTCTATAACCGTTCCAAGGGAACAGAACAAAACACCCAAACGACAGGCGAAACGCCGAGGAGGAAATACAATGGATCATTTTGAAATGGTAGAAAAGCTGCGGGCCAAGGCCAATGTAACGTACGAGGAAGCCAAGGCGGCCCTGGAAGCCAGCGACTGGGACATTCTGGACGCGCTGGTGCTGCTGGAGAGCGAAGGCAAGGTAAAGGACGCGCCCGAAACCAAGGAATACACCACCCAGGAAAAGAAGGAATACAAGTTTGAAACCAAGAACGGAGGCGAATTCAAGGTGGAGGTATCCAACACGCTGTCCAAGCTGTGGGCCTGGATCAAGGAATTGGTCCGCAAGGGCAACAAGAACCAGTTCGTCATCAGCCGCAGGAACAAGAACATGTTCGATCAGCCCATGGAAGAATTGATCGCCTTCCCCATCACGGTGCTGGTGCTGCTGATCCTGGTGCCCGGCGTGGGCCTGCCCACCATCCTGATCGCCCTGGTGGTCGGCCTGTTCCTGGGGGCCCGGTACAGCTTCCGGGGCCCGGATATCAACAGCAAAGTGAATGATTTTATGGGCAAGGCCCAGGAAAAAGCCGCCTCCGCTGTGGAAATCCACATGGACAAGAACGGAAACGAAATCCACGCCAACGAGAACGAAAGCAAAGTGGAATAAAGAAAGCAGGCTTTCCAAGGGTACAGGGTTTATAGCTCTGTGCCCTTCCAGTCTTTTTTGAAAAGGGGAAGGAACATGACGAAGATCCTGCTGGTGGAAGACGAAGAAAAGCTGGCCCGGTTCGTGGAACTGGAATTGACCCATGAGGGCTACGCAGTGGACAAAGCCTTTGATGGGCGCACCGGGCTGGAGATGGCCGAGGGCGGCGGTTACGATCTGCTGCTGCTGGATATCATGCTGCCGGGGCTCAACGGCCTGGAGGTGCTGCGCCGCCTGCGGAAAGCCAGTCCGGTGCCCGTGATCATGCTCACCGCCCGGGACGCCGTGATGGACAAGGTGACGGGGCTGGATATGGGAGCCGACGATTACGTGACCAAGCCTTTTTCCATTGAAGAACTGCTGGCCCGCATCCGGGCCGCCCTTCGCAAGCAGATCGCCCAAAAACAGGATAGCAGCCTGCTCTCCTGCGCCGATTTGCAGGTGGATATTTCCCGCCACCGGGTCACCCGGAGCGGAAAAGAAATCGAGCTGACCGGCCGGGAATTTTCCCTTTTGCAGTATTTTATAGAAAACAAAACCCTCGTGCTCACCCGGGATCAGCTGCTGGAAAAGGTGTGGGGCTATGAGTACATGGGGGAAACCAACGTAGTAGATGTGTATGTGCGCTATCTGCGGGGCAAGATCGACGACGGATTTGAACCGAAGCTGCTGCACACTGTGCGCGGCGTGGGCTATGTGCTGAGGGATGACGCATGAAAGAAGACAAGCGAATGAATTCCATCGCCCGGCGGATCAACCGGTACTGGATCCGGCGCACCATCCTGATCCTGGCGCTGATGGATATTGCGCTGGGTTCCATGGTGGCGGCAAGCTGGATCGATGTGAACGTGGGCTATTTCTGGGCGGTGCTGGGCGGCGCGGAAGTGCTGCTGGTGCTGCTCCAGGGCCGGGTGGGCAGGGACAAGGCCCGCAGGCTGCTGGAGCCTCTGGAGCGCATTGCCCAGACCGCCCAGGAATTGAGCCAGGTGCGCTTTGATTCGGAAAAGCTGCATCATCTGGAGGATGCCATCGGCACTGTCAGCCTGCTTTCTCCCGATGCCCGGGTGCTTACCGGGGACAAGGAGCTGCAGGGCCTGGAAAGCGCGATCAACGATCTGATCAAGCGCATGCGGGAAACCTATACGGAACAGACCCGTTTCGTGTCCGACGCCTCCCATGAACTGCGCACCCCCATCGCCGTGATCCAGGGTTACGCCGATATGCTTTCCCGCTGGGGCAAGGACGATGAAAAGGTGCTGGAGGAGGGCATCACCGCCATTCAAAGCGAAGGCGCCCACATGAAAAAGCTCATCGAGCAATTGCTGTTCCTGGCCCGGGGCGACAACGGACGCACTCAGCTGGTGCTGGAGGATGTGGATTTATCTCTCATGCTGCGGGAGGTATACGAGGAATCCCAAATGATCCATCCGGACCGGGAATGGCGTCTGGACGCGGAAGCGCCTGTGATCGTGCGCGGAGACGCCGCCATGCTCAAGCAGACCGCCCGCATTCTGGTGGACAACGCGGTGAAATACACCGCCGACGGGCAATTGATTTCGCTGCGCACCCGCTTCAAGGAGGGGGCCCCCTGCTTTGAGGTGCAGGATAACGGCATCGGCATCAAGCAGGAGGATTTGACCCATATTTTTGACCGCTTTTTCCGTTCCGATCCCGCCCGCACCCGATCAACCGGCGGCACGGGCCTGGGCCTCTCCATCGCCAAGTGGATCGTGGATCGGCACGGGGGCTATTTCGACGTGTTCTCCCGGGAGGAATTCGGCACCCGCATCGGCGTAGTGCTGCCCCAGGAAACAGAAGAAGCATAAGGAGCGAAGAAGATGAAAAAGAAGCTGTTGATCGTTGCGCTGCTGATGGCGCAGGCAATGTTGCTTTGCGGATGCTCTTCCATCATCACGATGGGGTATCCCAATGCCGGGAAGTATTCTGCCGGGAGCGCGCAGATTGCCGGAACGGTAGAAAACCTGGAAATCGATTGGGTGGATGGAAGCGTTACGTTCCAATACGATAAGCAAAACCAGATTTCCATTTCGGAAACATCCCACAAGGCCCTGAATGAGAATGAAACCGTGCATTGGTGGCTGGATGGAGCTACCCTGCGGATCCATTACGGCGCTTCCGGCGTGCAGCATTTTGATAACCTGCAGAAGCGCCTGACAGTGACCCTGCCAGAGGGCATTCAATTAAAAAACGTTCGTGTGGCCGCCTCCTCCGCGGATGTTTCTGCCGATCCCTTGTACGCGGATCATCAGAATCTATCGGTTACCTCCGGAAGCATCCAAGGGAAATACGCTGCTTCTGATGTGAGCCTTTCTTCCACCTCCGGCGATATGCACATCACGGCCGCAGGCAATGAAATCAAACTGAATTGCACCTCTGGCAGCATGGACGCGGTGATTGAGCGCGCGGGCAAGCTGAATGCCAACGCCACTTCCGGCGATATGCGCATTCAGGGAAAAGACGTTTCCAAAGCCATACTGAACAGCACTTCGGGAAAGATAGACGTTTCCTTCCTTCAGACGGAAGAATTGGAAATGAAAACCACCTCCGGCGGTGTTCTCGCTCAGATCGAGGAAGCCAAAAGGGTAACTGCCGGCGCAACTTCCGGCAATATCGATATTCTGCTGAAAAGGGGGGCGGGTTTTACCGCGGAAATCGGCACCACCAGCGGCAATATCCTTTGCGGCATTCCCAGCACCAAGACGGGAAACCGGTATACTGCCGGAGACGGCGGCATGACACTCCAGCTGAACGCCACCTCGGGCAATATCACGCTGTCTGAATACTGATCGGGCAAACAAAAACACAGAGAATGCTTTCTGCCCTTTATCACAGCATGGGAGCATTCTCTGTGTATTATTTTGCCGGATGATGATCGCTTTCTGGCAAAAGGATTATTTATCGTTGTCTTCCCGGAATTTGAACAGCTTGCGCTTCACCCTTTGCAGGGCGTTGTCGATGGATTTCACATGGCGGCCCAGCAGTTCCGCGATTTCCTGATAGCTTTTCCCGTCCATGAACGCTTCCAGCACCTGCCGCTCCAGATCGGAGAGCACTTCCGAAATCTGGGTCTGGATACGGGACAGATCCTCCTTGCTGATATACAGATCCTCCGGGTTGGTGACCCGGCCCTCGATCACATCCAGCAGGGTGCGGTCCGATTCCTCGTCGTACAGGGGCTTGTTCAGGGAAACATAGCTGTTCAGCGGCACATGCTTTTGCCGGGTGGCCGCTTTGATGGCGGTGATGATCTGGCGCTTTACGCACAATTCCGCAAAGGAGCGGAAGGAAGCCAGGCGGGCAGGCTGGAAATCCCGGATGGCCTTGTACAGACCAATCATGCCCTCCTGCACGATGTCCTCATGATCCGCGCCGATGAGAAAATAGCTGCGCGCCTTGGAACGGACGAAGTTTTTGTATTTGTTCAGCAGATAAGCCAGCGCCTGCCCGTCGCCGTTTTGGGCCAGCACCACCACATCCTCGTCCGTCATGGACAGAAACTGTTCAAATTCGTTTTGTTCGTCCGCATTTGGGAAATCAGCCATGGAAACCTCCGAAGGCAAAGATTTTTGATAAGAGTACAGAGTCCAGAGTACAGAGCGCAGATATATATTGTTCAAACAAGGCAGGCGTGTTTTTGCACTATATAAATCTGTACTCTGCACTCTGAACTCTGTTCTCTGAACAAATTACTCCCTTCCGTTCAGGGCGGCGTACATGAGAATGCCCGCGGCCACGGAAGCGTTCAGGGAGCCCACGCCCCCGCGCATGGGCAGGCTGATCTTGTAATCGCAGGTATCCAGCACCAGGCGGCTGACGCCCTCGCCCTCCGCGCCGATGATCAGCGCGATGGGGCCGGACAGATTGGCCTTGCGATAGTCTTCGCCGTCCATATCGGCGGCATACAGCCAGATTCCCTGCTTTTTCAGGAATTCCAGGGTACGGGTCAGGTTGGTCACCCGGGCCACCTTCACGGTTTCAATAGCCCCCGCGGAGGCCTTCACGGCGGAGGGGGTCAGGCCAACGGCCCGGCGCTCCGGCACGATCACGCCGTGCGCGCCCACGCAGGCGGCGGTGCGGATGATGGCCCCTAAGTTCTGGGGATCGGTGACGCCGTCCAGCACGATCAGGAAGGGCGCTTCGTTCTTTTCTTCTGCGTCGGCCAGCATGTCTTCCACCTCGTAATACCGATAGGCGGAGGCGTAAGCCAGCATGCCCTGGTGGTTGCGGGTGATTTCGTCCAGGCGGCTGCGATCCACCGTCTGAATGGGGATGTGACGCTCCCGGGCCATAGCCACGATCTCCCGGGCGGTGCCGGACAGATCGCCCTTGGCGACCAGCAGTTTTTCAATGTCCCGTCCGGATTTGATGGCTTCCCGGATGGGATTGCGGCCAGACAGCAGGTTTTCCGGGGGCAGGAACGCTTCATCCTGCACCGGGGCGGGCCGGAATTCGGGCTTGGGTTCCCGATGCTCGGGCTTGGGGGCGGGCCGGTCGAACCGGTCCTGCTTGGGGGCGGACTTGCGGTCAAAGGGCTTATCCTGCCGGGGGGCATAATCCCGATTTTTGGAATAACTGTCCTTCTTGGGGCCTTCGCCGCGATAGGCGGGCTTGCCGTCCCGCTTTTGGAAGCGGTCGTCCTTGCGGTAAGCGTCCTTGCCGTTTTCCCGGCGCTGCTCGTCGGATTTGACGGTGGAACGGCGATAGCGGGTGCCTTCCTCTTCCCATTTGCTGTCGGAACGCAGATGATCCGCCCGGGTCATTTTCTTTTTATTGAAATCCTGGTAAAAAGGCATCTTTTTCTCTCCTATATTGTATTGATGATAGATAATCAGTAATAACGCTGCTTGAGATCAGCATAGTATTGATCAAATGCTTTCTGGTCGCCGGCTTTTATACGATTCAGGATTTGAACATATTCTTCCGTTTCTACTTGATCCTCTTTTATGTAAAGCCACCAAAAATTTTTGAATTCTGGGTCTGCCATGAGTTCAAGTACGTGCGGCTTAAATGTCCTTGCAGCACGAATGTTTTCAATACAAGCTAATGGAACTGTTTCAAGTACATACTTGCTTTTGAATCTGTTCAAACCACAAACAACTACACCTTTATCCCATATTCGCTTGCTGATATAGACTTTTCTACCACCGGGGAAAGAAGCGATTCCGTGTCGGATTTCTCCGTTTTCATCAAGGCGCTCGGTAACAATATTGCCGACAACGCAGTATTTCATCATTCCTGGCTTTATTCCGTACGCCATACAACCGCTCCTTTCAAAAGTTTTTTCAATACTATTTTAAAGATTTTTATAGTATTCCCGCATATCTTTAGACATTCCGCAGGACTTGGCTCCCTCGGGGCAGGGGCCGGAAACGCAGCCGGGCCCGGCGGATTCAAAGATCACGGGGGACACCTGCTTGCACAGCTTCAGCATTTCCCGGGCCAGGGTGCGGATCTCCCACTGGGCCCGGTTGCAGCAGCGCAGGGAAAAGAAGTGCAGCAGCTCCCGGGCGTTCATGGTCAGGGTGATGTGGGTTTCGCAGGCGTTGGGCAGCACGAAGCGGGCGTCCTCATTGCTGCCTTCGCCCTTGCCCAGCTTTTCCTGCCATTCGCCGTACCAGGTTTGCATCTGCTCCATCTGCCGCTCAAATTCCTTTACGGCGTCGTCGCCCAAATCCTTGATCCGGGGCGGGATCACGTAGCCGAAGCCCTCGGCCAGGGAAACGTAGCGCTGGCTCTGGACGGAAAAGCTGGCGATGCGGTGGCGGGTGATCTGGGCCAGCAGCGCCCGGCTGACGCCGGACACGCCGAAGGTAAAGGAGGCGTGCTCCAGCACCGACAGATGGCCGGAGGCCACGATGCGCTTTAAGAACGCGGCCTGATCCTTTTCCTCCACCAGGGCTTTCAGCTCGTCGTATTCCATGGCGGAATAGCAGGTGCGGGCGGCCAGGGCGCAGGTCTTTTCGGGGTCGGGGGTGTGGGCCAGCAGCGTCACTTGCAATTGTTTTTCAGGCATGATGATTCGTCCTCCGCGTGTAAATAAGGGATCAGGAACAGCAGCCTGTCCGTCTGCCCGGTCAGGTACAGATAGCCCAGCAGGGCCTCCAGGCCGGTGGCTCCCGCGTATTCACCCACGGAAGCGGATTTGGGGGCGCTGTGATGGGGGTGGGCATTGCGGCCCCGGCGCACGATGGCGGCTTCCGCTTCGGAAAGCAGAGGCAGGATCCGCTGCAGTTCCCTGGCCTGGCTTACGGCGCTCACCGCTTCATTGGCGGCCCGGTGCATATCCCGGACCAGCAGGTTTTTTTGTACCAGCCCGGTCCTCACCAGCAGAGCGTGTACGCTGTCGCCCACATAGGCCAACTGCAGGGGGGACAGCATCTGCGCTTCCTCGGGGGACAGGCGGGGGGACAGCTCCGAAAACGCGCTCATTTCAGGGCCGTTTTGCTGTAGGCGGAGGGGCTCATGCCTACGATGTTCTTGAAGGTTTTGGAGAAGTGGTAGGGGTCGTTCATGCCCACTTCAATGCCTGCCTGGCGCACGGTATAGCCTTCCTTGAGCAGCACCTTGGCCCGCTCCATTTTGCAGAACAGCTGGTAGCTCTGGGGCGGCATGCCCACTTCGGATACGAAGCGCTTGCGGAAGGTTTCCACCGGCATGCGGGAAAGGGCTGCCATATCGCTCAGGGAGAAGCTGTCCCGGTACTGATTCTTCCGCATGGCGTCCACCACCTTGGCGATCTCGTGGGAGAGCACCGCGTCCATGGCCACGGGCTGGCCGGAATGGGAGGCCAGCATGGCCCACAGAAGCTGCTGCAGCTGGGCGCTGGAGGCGTCCTCCGCCGCCGCCACGCGCACGGTGGCCTGCACGATGTGCTTGGCCAGGTTCAGCTGGCTGGGCAGGGCCCCCTGCTTCATGATGCGGTGGGGCAGCGCGCCCATGCGCTGCAGGAAAGCGCCGGCCAGGGTGCCGCCCACCATGATCCACAAGATGCGGGCTTCCTGGTGCACGTCCAGCGTGACGCCCCGGGAGCCGGGGGGCAGCATGCAGCAATCCCCCGCCCGCAGGCTCAGGGACACATCCTCGTTTTCCAGGGCCATGGTGCCGCTTTCCACGGCCAGCCACAGCCAATGCTCCATGGTGCGCAGGTTCTGAACGCCGTTTTGCAGCATGGCGGAGCCGGAAGCCGCAATGTATACGCCGCTGGCGCCGGCCAGGGCATCGGGAGTATGGGAGCCCTCCACCAGAACGGCGGGCATATCCACATCGGGTTTATTTTGGAATAATAAAGAATCTGACATTGTCATTCCTCCATTTCATCATTCACGATCCTATTTTACATCCCAAATCGTACATTGTCAATAGAGGTCACCGTAATTTACATATTATTCATGAAAGTGGGATGAAGAAAATGGGCATAACGGAGAGAAAAAGCATAGAAGAAGCAAGAGAAATATTTTTCCAGCAAAAAGGGAACAAAATGATTGCTTCCAGCGTCTAATAAGTGTACAATGCAGATGAAAACCGAGAGGGAGGATTCTCACGATGAAAAAGTGGTTGAAAGCAATTTTGTTTCTGGCGGTATTATCTGCGCTGACGATGACGGCGTTTTCCGCGCTGGCGGCGGATAAACCCCTGACCATTTCCTATAAGGGACCCGTCACTTTGTCCGGAGGGCAAAGCGCCAACGCGGTTGTTACCAAGCTGAACGCCGTGCAGGACGGCACGGTAACGTATTCGCTTACGGATACGGTCAAAAGAACGGTCGTGTATACCGAAAGCAGGACCGGTCTTTCCGCAGGGCAGGAAATTTCCTGGCCCGTGCCTTATTATGACGCGGGGCTGACTGCCCAGAAGCCCACCAAAATGCTGCGGGCATCCTTTGTGCTGGACGGAAAAACCTATTCCTATAACCTGTATTACAATCTGGACGCCAAGGCCGGCACAGTGACGGTGGAAAAGGAAACCTGGTATCCCAAAAACACGGCGTGCAGCTTTGGCCCCGCCTTCCGGGATGTACGTCCTTCCCTCACCGAAAAATGGTACACCTTCACCCCGGTGGATCTGTCCCGTCAGGGCAGGCAGACCTTTGAATACGTGGCCAGCAATGTATATGTGATCGGCGAAGTGTATGTGGATGTGGCGGGAGACAGCGTGACGGTGACTTATCATAACTTCTATGACGATAAGGAAGGCAGAACAAAAACTCTGACCGAATTTTTGACCTTTTTCCACGATTTGAAGAGCGTTTCCAATGCGGAGCCCGAAACCATGCAGGAGTTGGGCTTCCGGTTCGGGGATGCTGTCAGCATTGAAAAGGATTTGGAGGGCGATACCAACGTGCTGCTCTTCATCCGAAATCAGGTGACTTACTGCGACTATGTGACCAATACCCACAAGCTGACCCGCTTCTGGCCCAACCTGCCGGAGCGCAAGGCCCTGCGGGAGCAGATGCAAATCATGATGGACAAATAAAAAAGCGTAGCTGTTCAGTCGATCAGGGTTTTAAGAACACTTTCAGCAACGAAGGAGAGAACAGAGCAGAGAGTGCAGAGTACAGATTGATATAGTCTGGACAATGAATCGCGTTCCTTTGAGATCACGAAATCATCTGTACTCTGAACTCTGATCGCTGTACTCTCTTGCAGCTTTAAAACGTTCTTGAAGCATGCGACTGAACAGTTACAAAGCTTTATTATGCGGAGGGGCTGAAGGGCCTCTCTTTTTTCAGGGAGGGAAACGGAAGCATGCCGCATGTGGAAACGATCATTCCTGCTGAAAACGCAGGCCGCACGGTGAAATCCATCGCGCTTCGGGAACTGCGTTTATCCCGGAGCATGTTCAGCAGCCTGAAGTTTTCCGGCGGCATTTTGTTGGATGGAAAGCCCGTCCGGGCGGATGTGCGGGTCCAGGCGGGGCAGGTTTTGTCCGCTCATTGGGCGGATGATCATGCGCCGACGCTGACGCCTTTTTCCGCGGATTTTTCCATTGCTTATGAGGATGCGCATTTTTGGATCGTCGATAAACCCGCGCCGCTGCCCACCCTTTGCTCCGCTCATCAGGCGGGACCTACCCTGGAAAACGCTTTGTATGCCCGATTGAATTGCCCGGAAAATTTTGTGTTCCGTCCCGTGAACCGGCTGGACAAGGGTACCAGCGGCCTGCTGGCCGTGGCCCGAGACGCCCACGCTCAGCAGCTTTTGCAGCGCCAATTGCATACGGACAGCTTCATCCGGGAGTACCTGGCGGTGTGCCGGGGCCGTTTGCCCGCGAATAATGGCGTGATCGATCTGCCCATCGGGAAAGCGGGGGAGGGGATCAGGCGGGAAATCCGTTCGGACGGCGTGCGGGCCGTTACCCATTACCAGGTGGAAAAGGAAGCGGGAGCCCTGTCGGTGGTGCGTTTGCGTCTGGAAACAGGCCGTACTCACCAAATCCGGGTGCATTTGACGGCCCTGGGCTGCCCCATCGCGGGGGACTATCTGTACGGGCAGGCGGATGAACGGCTTCCGGGCCGCTTTGCCCTGCATGCCTGCGCGATCCGTTTCATCCATCCGTTTACGGGCGAAGCGGTGCGGGTGGAATCCCCTTTGCCCGGGGAATTGGAAGCGCTGCTCAATCCGCCCAATAATTGTTAATAATCCCTGAATTCCCAGCTTTCAGGCCGATTTTGATTTGACATCCTTCTTTCCGAAAGCTATAATAACAAGAGGGAAACTGTGGCTTGAATCAAAGGAGGAAATCAGTGAAAAGAAAGCTGATTGCGGGAATTTTATGGGTGCTGTGCCTTGCCGTGCTGCTCCCGGCGCAGGCGGAAATGCGGGGATACGCAAGAGGACAGGGCTATGTATACGTGCAGCTGGGCAGCTATCCTTATGAAAAGGACGGAACGGAAAAGCCCGTTCTTTGGCGTGTGCTGACGGTGGAAAACGATCAGGCGCTGCTGCTGACCGAATATATTATCGATACCAAGCAGATCATTTTTGAGACCGATCCCAAGGTGATCGAGAATCATTCCTTCCGCCGGATCGAAACCTACGCGGAAAGCGATTTGTACGCATGGCTCAATTCAGAGGGACTGGATACCCTGCTGGGCGATGAGGAGATTCGCGCGGCCCTGATGGAGGAACCGGAGCTGGGCCTGCTGTTTCCTTTAAGGCAGGAGCAGTATCTGGACGAGGATACCTACGGCTTCAGCAAGGGCCAATGGGGAGAAGCGCTGAACGCTTATCCCAAGCGCCAGGCGGTATCCACCCCCTATGCCCAGGCCAACGGGCTGTATGTGGAAAGAGCGAACGGGAAAAGCCCCTATTGGTGCGTGGCCATCAAAGGCGCGAAGGATTATAAGTTCGGCCTGGTGGGCTATAACGGTCATATCAGCTGGGGCGCGTACACCAACAAAAAAGTGGCCGGGCTGCGGCTGGGTTTGAAGCTGAATCTTGCCCAAATTGATATCGACGGCGGCCTGGGTACTCAGGAGCAGCCGTATACGCTGCGGTATACAGGGAAGGCGGCGGAGCCTGCGGCTGCTTTGGCGGAAACGGTTTTGGATCAAACGGCTGTACCGGGGGCGGCGGAAGAAAGCCCAGCCGCTCCGGCGGAAGCGCTTCCCGAATCGGCTGGGGAAGCCCCTGCCGTGGAAAAAACGGGCGTTACCCTGTCCTTTGTGGGCGATTGCTCCATCGGGGATTCCATTCAGTACAAAGGCAGCGAAACATCCTACCACAAATGCATTGATACCAACGGCTATGCCTGGCCCTTTTCTCTGGTACGGGAGTATCTTGAGCAGGATGATCTGACCCTGGCCAATCTGGAAGTGGTGTTCACCAAGCGGGCCAAGCATACCGATAAGCTGTACAACCTGGTAGGAGACCCGGACCACGTGCAGGCCCTGATCGAAGGCAGCGTGGAAATGGTGAATACCGTCAACAATCACTGCATGGATTTTCTGGACAGCGGCTATGTGGATACCCTGAACACGCTGGATGAGGCGGGAATCCTGCATTTTGGCAGCGTGTACCCCACCAACCCGGAAGGACACGACGATTTGGGCATGGTGGATATAGACGGTATCCGCTTCGGCTTCGTGGGCTTTTCCTATCCCCAGGATTCCGATCAAAAGCGCATTGCCAACCGCATCCAGAAGCTGCGGGATCAGGACTGCGACGTGGTGATCGTGAGCCTGCATTGGGGCAGGGAAACCTTCATGACCCCGGAGCCCTGGCAGGTGACTTACGCCAAGCAGATCATTTCCGCGGGGGCGGATATGATCTGGGGCCACCATCCCCATGTGATCCAGCCTATTCAGATGTATCAGGGAAAGCCCATCTTGTTTTCCACCGGCAATTTCACCTTTGGCACCATGAGCCGAGTGGACCCCTCCACGGGCATTTTTCAATTGACCTATGAACGGGTGAACGGCGCGGTAGAGCTCAAGGAGCTGCGGGTGATTCCCTGCCAGACCCAGGGCAGCCCGGATTTCAGACCTTACGAACTGACCGATCCGGCGGAGCGGCAGGCGGTGTTTGCCAAGCTGACGCTGAAGAAAGAATATAACAATCTGAGCAATCCCCCCGCGTCCTTCCTGGAAAGCGGGATCATCCGATTTGAAAATGGGCAGATGCTGCCCTGAAAACAAGGAGGAAAAAGCGGTGAAGAATGTTTTGCGGGCTGTCCTGCTGGCGCTGATGATTCTGAGCATGCTGATCCTGGTGCCCTCCGGCGTGATCGTGGCGGAGGCGGAAATCATTGAAATCCCCTTGGAGGCCAAGGTCAGCCAATGGCCCGATCCGCAGTCCAGCGGATACCTTTCTGACTGGGAGTATGAGGACCCCTCCATTTCCGTGCGTATGGAAAAGGGCCGGATTTACGATACCACTTATGTAGTTGCCTATGTGAAAATTGCCAATGCCAGCCAGGTCCGTTCCGCCATGGCGGGCCGGTACAGCGACGACGGAAAGGAATTCGGCACCACCCTGGCCAAGCGCAATAAAGCGGTGCTGGCCATCAACGGCGATTATTTCATCGGGCACAACAACGTGGGCTTCGTAGCCCGGCAGGGGAAGGTGTACCGCACCAAATGCAATAATCCCGAAGAAAAATCCAAGGTTCGGCTGGATGTGCTGATTATTGATGATCGGGGTGATCTGCATATCCTGCCTCAGGCTACCAACGCGGATATTGAAGCGTTTCAGGGAAACATTGTAAACGGCTTTTCCTTTGGGCCCGGGCTGGTGATCGACGGGGTGCGGCAAAGCGGCTTTGTGAACCAGAATAACGGCTCGGATGTGAAGGCGATGCGCATGTGCATTGCCCAAACGGGAGAACTGGAATATCTGTGCATCGCGTCCGAGGGGCCGGAGGACCCCGGCAGCGTGGGCATGGACCTGGAGCAGTTTGCCGATCTGGTGTCCTCCTTTGAGGGCGTGCAGAACGCTTACAACCTGGACGGCGGCATTTCCTCCACCATGTCCTTTATGCGGAACGGCAAATATGTGCGCGTCAATTCCCCCGATAATCCCAAAAGCCGTCAGCTGAAGGATATTCTGTTTTTCTGCAGCGCATATATTCCCTGATCCAGGGGAAAGGAACTTGCCATGGAATTTGAGGATATGATTCTGTTTTCTGTTTTCGGCAGGCCGGTAACGGCTTATGCCCTGTGCCTGGCAGCAGCGCTGGGGGCGGGGCTTTTCCTGTTTTTTGCCGCGGGGAAAAAGCGCCGCATCCCGGGGGATACCCTTTGGCGGGCGGCGTTGCTTGCTTTGCCCCTGGGATTGCTTTGCGCCCGGGCGTTTTACTGCATCGTCAGGGTTTATTATTTTCTGGAGGTGGGGCTGGACGCCATGCTGCGCTTCTGGGATGGGGGCTACGCCCTGTGGGGAGCCGTGGGCGGCGCCGCGCTGGCCATGGGAATCACTGCCAAAACAAAAAAAGAACCCGCCGCGCCCTTGATGGATGCCGCGGCGATTGCGGGTTCGCTGATCATCGGCCTGATGCGCTTTGCGGAGTATTTCAGCGGCGAGGGCCGGGGCTTCTATCTGGAAAATGAAGCGTTCTGCTTTTTCCCAGTGGCCGTGTTCCGGGCGGATTATGAAGAATGGCATCTGGCCGTGTTTCTTTGGGAAGGCCTGATCGCGCTGATGATTCTTGCTGCGCTGCTGCGCCGGGAGCGCAGGGCGGGCAAAACGGCGCAGCTGTTCCTGATCCTGTACGGCGCCAGCCAAATATTGATGGAAAGCCTGCGTCAGGATAATACTCTGCGCTGGCTGTTCGTGCGGGTGAGCCAATTGACCGCGGCGCTGGTGATTGCCGGGTTCCTGATTTTCGCGGTGATTCGCTGGAGCAGGAACCCTGACCGCCGGAAAATGTCCGGCGCGCAGTTGGTGCTGTGCTGGGCTGTGGTGCTGCTGAGCGTGGGCGCATGCATCGCCATGGAGTTCTCCGTGGAAGGGAAAATTTTTATCACCCTGCCGATCTGGACCGCGTATGTGATCATGGCCCTTGCCTGCGTCTGCATCGGTACGGCCGCTTATCGGGCGACATTTCATAGCGTGAAGGAAGAAGCCTTCCTTAAAGTATAACTCACAAATGAGGGTGCAGAAAAGAGTACAGAGTTCAGAGTACGGAGTACAGATTGAATAGTCGATAATATCAGCGAAATGACAGCAAGCTTGACTTTTTGCAGCATTCACTTGATAGACTATGTAATCTGTACTCTGCATTCTGCACTCTGTACTCTTTTATTGATCCCGCTTTGAAATTGTAATGTTGATTATTCCGCCAGTGCTTGAACCAGCGCGTCGCCGTACTGGGCGCAGGTGCTGCCTTCCTTTGTGCCGGTAATAGGAGCAATTTGGGCGGCGGCTTCGATAGCGGCGGTCAGCTTGGCGGCTTTATCCGGCATGCCGATATGCTGGAGCAGCATCACGGCGGCGCGAAGGATGCTTTCCGGGTTGGCATAATCGCCCATCCCCCGGGCGATCATCCGGGGCGCGGAGCCGTGGATGGCTTCAAACATGGCATAGCGATCGCCGATATTGGCGCTGCCCGCGGTGCCTACGCCGCCCTGCAGCTGAGCCGCTTCATCGGTGATAATGTCGCCGTACAGGTTGGGCATCACGAACACCTGCAGTTGGCTTCGCATGTTGGGCTTGAGCAGATTAGCGCTCATGATGTCGATGAAGTATTCATCCGCCTGGATTTCCGGGTATTCGGCGGCGATTTCCCGGCACAGGATGGAGAACATGCCGTCGGTTTTCTTCATAATGTTGGATTTGGTCACGATAGCCACATGGTTTTTTCCGTTTTTCCGGGCGAACTCAAAGGCTGCCCGGGCGATGCGGCGCGTGCCCGCCACGGTGGTCACCTTGAAATCCATGGTCAGGAGCCCTGGAATTTCAATACCCTTGCTGCCCAGGGTGTATTCGCCCTCGGTGTTTTCCCGGAAGAACATCCAGTCGATGCCTTCCTCCGGCACTGAAACGGGGCGCACATTGGCGTACAGATCCAGTTCCCGACGCAATGCCACATTGGCGCTTTCCAGCTGTTCTCCGCCGGAAGGAGTGGTGGTGGGGCCCTTCAAAAGCACATCGCATTCCTTGATAGCGGCCAGCACATCGTCCGGCACTGCTTTATTTACAGCCAGGCGGTTTTCAATGGTCAGGCCGTCGATGGCGCGAAGCTCGATCTTCCCGGCGGCGATTTCGTCCTTTAACAGCGCTTCCAGGGCGCGCTGGGCCTGGAGGGTGATGATGGGGCCGATGCCGTCGCCGCCGACCACGCCGATGACTGTTTTTTCTTTCTTTTCCGGGGCAGAAGCCTGATTCATTTTTTCCGCCCGTTCCACCTGGGATTCAAGCAGCGCTTTATAATGAGCGACTGCTTTTTCAATGTCTGCCTGATACATCCATGTGCCTCCTTCTACGGATCATTTGTGAATTGTATTTGCTCATTTATATGCAATGAGGAGAGAGAACAGAGTACAAATTATATCGTGGGTCGCAAAGGAAACAAAACTGATAGCAATGACTGTTTAAGCTGAACTCTGTACGCTCAAACGAAGCCTTACCAGCTGAATTGCTGCAATAAGACATTATGATGGAATGGCCCTGTTCAAAATGCTGTCCCGGGCGTTTTGCACGTGCAGGATGGTAAGCGCTTCTGCTTTTTCGCCGTCATGGGCGGCGATGGCTTCATAAATAGCCCGGTGCTCTTCCAGCGATTTCTGGGCCCGGCTTTGGGCGGACACCGATACCCGGCGGTATTTAAGCAGCTTGCGGTGCAGGGGCTCCAGGGTATCCTGCATGGAATGGCTGCCGCACAGGGCGTAAATGGTTTGATGGAAGCTGCTGTCGGCATTTTTGATGCTATCCGGGTCCTGCTTCAGGGTGTAAAATTCCTGTAAATCCAGGGTTTCCTTCAAAGAGCGAATGCCCTCTTCGTCGGCCCGTTCCGCGGCCCAGCGGGCGGCCAGACCTTCCAGACGCAGGCGGATTTCGCAAATATCCGCAATGTCCGCCCGGGATATGCCGATCACCCGGGCCCCCTTGCTGGTGGGCTCGATGATGTGCTCCTGCTCCAGGCGGCGCAGGGCTTCCCGGATGGGGGTGCGGCTTACGCCCAGCTGTTCGCTGAGCCTGATTTCCGTCAGCACTTCGTCCCGTTCATACACGCCGGACAGGATTTCTTTTTCCAATTCCTCAAACACCTGATCGGCAATGGAAATCATTTTATGCTCCACGTTCATGCCTCCTTCGTCGGGTAGTGTGCAGAGCACAGAGTTCAGAGTACAGATAATATAGCTTGCGATCAATTAGCTTTAGTCGCCTATGTTGTCTATATAAAACTGTACTCTGCACTCTGTTCTCTGAATTAAAGTCTTGCCAGCCTGCCCCCGCTGAGCTCCTCGATCTTGGTTTCCAGCTCATTGGTGCTCATGGCGGCCTGGCGGCCCGCGTCAAACTGTTCATCGATCCAGGCTTTCAGGGCGATCACCAGGGGATCCTGCTTGCTGATGGCCTCGTTGGCGGTGAGCTGATAGTTTTCATTGATCCAGTAAGCAATGCCCGCCAAACCGGAGGTTTTGGAAATCAGGACGGAGGCGGGGCGGTTGAGCAGTTTCTTGGTGTTGAAAATGTTGTAGATTTCTTCATCCTTGAGCAGCCCGTCCGCGTGAATGCCGGCCCGGGTCACATTGAAATTGCGGCCCACGAAGGGAGTCATGGGCGGGATTTTGTAGCCCATTTCCTGCTTGAAATACTCGGCGATTTCGGTGATCACGGTGGGGTCCATGCCGTCCATGGAGCCCCGCAGCGAGGCATATTCAAACACCATGGCTTCCAGGGGAATATTGCCCGTGCGCTCGCCGATACCCAGCAGGGAACAGTTGACGGCGCTGGCCCCGTACAGCCAGGCGGTGGAGGCGTTGGCCACGGCCTTGTAAAAATCGTTGTGACCGTGCCATTCCAGGTATTCGCTGGCTACGTCGGAATAGTGCTGCAGGCCGTACACGATGCCCGGCACGCTGCGGGGCAGGGCCACTTCGGGATAGGGCACGCCGTAGCCCATGGTGTCGCAGGCCCGGATGCGCAGGGGAATGCCCGCGTCCTGGCTCATTTTCATCAGCTCGTTCACGAAGGGCACCACGAAGCCGTAAAAGTCCGCCCGGGTGATGTCCTCCAAGTGGCACCGGGGCATCACGTCCGCCTCGAAGGCCAGGGCCACCGTTTCCAAATACTTTTTCATGGCCTCGCTGCGGCTCAGCTTCATTTTCTTGAAAATGTGGTAATCGCTGCAGGAAACCAGAATGCCCGTTTCCCGGATGCCCAAATCCTTCACCAGTTTAAAATCTTCCTTGGTGGCGCGGATCCAGGTGGTGATTTCGGGAAATTTCAAGCCCAATTCCTGGCACCTGGCCACGGCCTCCCGGTCCTTCTGGCTGTAAATGAAAAATTCGGTTTGTCGAATGATGCCGTAAGGCCCGCCCAGCTTGCTCATCAGCTTATACAGGTTCACGATCTGATCCACCGTATAGGGGTCCACCGATTGCTGACCGTCCCGGAAAGAAGTATCCGAAATCCAGATTTCCTCCGGCATGCCCATGGGTACGCGGCGATGATTAAAGGGCACCTTGGGCACGCTTTCATAATCATAAATATCCCGGTACAGGTTGGGCTCGGCCACATCCTGGAGGGCATAGCGATAGTTTTTCTGCTCCAGCAGATTGGTTTTCGGGGAAATTTCCAGCATGCAGCGCACGCTCCTTTCCTTGCATTTGTGTATACAATTATACTCGGTTTGCGGACGCTGTAAAGTAAAAAACAGGGAAAAAACAAGCGGTCCGCATTTTTTCGGACCGCTGAGGGATAGGATGGATTGAGGATCAACTGCTGTGCTGAAGAAGCTGTCGGTAGATTCCTCCATCCACATCCTTAAATACGTTGAAGATGGTTTTGATCTGGCTGCCCGTTTCTTCGTAATAATTCCGCACGGTGTCCACCGCGATTTCGGCGGCTCGCTGATTGGGAAACATGAACATGCCTGTGGAAATGCAGCAGAAAGCGATGCTTTGGCAGCCGTTTTCTTCGGCGGTTTTGAGGCAGCTTTGATAGCAGGAAGCCAGGAGCGCTTCATGCCTTTTGGTTAGCTGGCCCTCCACGATGGGGCCCACGGTGTGGATCACGTACTTGCAAGGCAGATTGTAGCCCGGAGTGATTTTGGCCTGCCCGGTTGGTTCCTCGTGGCCTTGTGCTGCCATGATACAATTGCATTTCTCCCGCAGGGCCAGGCCTGCCTTGCTGTGAATGATGTTGTCGATGCAGTTATGCAGGGGCCGGAAACAGCCCAGCAGCGCCGAATTGGCGGCGTTCACGATGGCGTCCGCTTTCAGGGTGGTAATATCACCCTGCCAAAGATAGATGCGATTGTCCAGCGGGCAAGGGGTCAAATCGCCGATTTCGGTAACGCCTGCCTGCCGGTTTTCTTCCCGCAGATAATCGTCCTGAATCCGCATGAATTCTGGAGAAAGGGGCCGGGGCGGGCGCACGTTCATCAAAGCCCGGAGCAGATTCCTCTGGCCCTGGGTATCGGCGGGGATGCCATATTCCCGGTATTCCGGCTCCTCGCTCAAAAGCTGCCGGATCAGCCAGATTCGTTTTTCTTCCTGGGTCATGCAGCGCATCCTTTACTTTTTCCTGCTTTCCTCCCGCATGGCCAGGAAGGTGTCCCGGATGCGGGAGCACAGGGCCTCCACCACGTCGGTATTGAAGCCCTGGGCGGCCAGATCAGTGATATCCATGGGTTTGCCGATATATACGTGATTGATCCGGAACAGTTTGGGTTTGGATTCAATATACACCGGTACGATGGGCACCTTGGCCCGCAGGGCCAGCACGGCGGCGCCGGTTTCCACTTCCTGCATCAAATCGTCATGGTGTCGGGTACCTTCCGGGAAAATGCCCAGCACATAGCCGTCCCGCAAGGTTTTGGCGCACAGGCGCATGGCGGCCATATCGGAATTGTGCCGGTCCACAGTGATCATGTGCAGGCCCTTGTTCAGCAGCCAGCCGATGAATGGATTCTTCACCAGCTCTTTTTTGCCCACGAACCGGATTTCGTATTTTTTACAGGGATAGGCCAGGATCAGGGGGTCCATGGCGCTGTTGTGGTTGGACATGGCGATGTAGGGGCCCTGGAGATCAAAGTTTTCCCGGTTGTGATACCGCACGGGGAAAAGGGTGTGATTGCCGATGGCGGCCACAAACCGTGCCAGGGTGTAGATGAAGGTGCGCTCCTTTTCCGGGCTGACGGGCTTTTTTTCTTTGGGCGCTTTCTTTTCCTGCGTGCTCATTTTCTTTCCTCCACCAAAGCCAAAATGGCGTCCACCGTTTCATCAAAGGAAAGGTCGGAGGAATCCACCAAAATGGCGTCCTCGGCCTGACGAAGGGGGTCCGTTTCCCGGTGCATATCCTGGTAATCCCGGGCGTTTACCTCGGCCAGAATGGTTTCAAAAGGCGTGGTATCGCCTTTTTCCTGCAATTGCAGCATGCGGCGCCGGGCCCGGGCTTCGGCGGAAGCCGTCAGATAGATTTTCACGGTGGCGTCGGTTAGCACCACGGTGCCGATGTCCCGGCCATCCAGCAGCATGGATTGGCTCTTCGCCATTTCCTGCTGACGGCGTACCAGGATTCTGCGCACGGTGGGATACCGGGACACGGCGGAGGCTGCCTGGCCCACTTCCTGGGTGCGGATGAGGCCGGTCACGTCCCGGCCGTTCAGCAGAGTGCGCTGGGCCCCGTTTTCATATTCCACGCTCACCTGGGCCTCCCCGTTTTCACACATGCGGGAAACAGCGGTTTCATCCTGCAAATCGATTCCTTTTTCAAGGGCGCACAGGCCTACGGCCCGGTACATGGCCCCGGTGTCCAGATGCAGGATGCCCAGGCGCTGCGCCACCACATCCGAAATGGTGGATTTGCCTGCCCCTACGGGCCCGTCAATGGCGATGGTTAATGGCATTTTCTTCCCCTCCATTTTGTAAAGCTTGGAGCAAAGATTAGAGTTCAGAGTACAGAGCGCTGAGTACAGAGTTCAGATTTATATAGTCAGGACAATGGTTCGCGTACATTTCAAAACACTGAATAATCTGCACTCTGTACTCTGTACTCTTTTTCTTGCGCTGCTATCTGTACGCAATCATCCGATATTAAAGGATGTATCGCCGCATGTCCATTTCCTTGGCTGTCTTTAAATGCTCCCGGACGTAATCGGCGGTGATGGTCAGGTACACGTCGGGCATGTTTTCGCCCCCCGCGTTGAAGGACACGTCCTCCAGCAGTTCTTCAAATACGGCGTGCAGGCGGCGGGCCCCGATATCTTCTCCCGCTTCATTGGCCAGCATGGCGATGCGGGCGATTTCGTTGAGGGCTTCACCGTCGAAGGTCAAATGCACCTTATCCACTTCCAGCAGGGCGGCGTACTGACGGGTGGCGGCGTTGTCCGTCTTGGTCAGGATGGCCACGAAGTCCTCCTGGGTCAGGGATTTCAAATTGACGTGCACCGGGAAGCGGCCCTGCAGCTCGGGGATCAGATCGCTGACCTTGGCCACATGGAACGCGCCCGCGCCGATGAACAGCATAAAGTCCGTGCGCACGGGGCCGTACTTGGTGTTCACCGTGGAGCCCTCCACGATGGGCAGGATGTCCCGCTGCACGCCTTCCCGGCTCACGTCGGGGCCGGAACCCACGCTGCGGCCCGCGATCTTGTCGATTTCATCCAGGAACACGATACCGCTCTGCTCGCAGCGGCGGATGGCTTCTTCCTTCACCGCGTCCTCGTCGATCAGCTTCTGGCTTTCCTCCTGGATCAGGATTTCCCGGGCTTCCTTTACCTTCACGTGCCGGGTTTTCATGTGCTTGGGCATCATGCCGCCCATCATATCTCCGATGCTGATGGACGCGCCGCCCACCTCCAGTTGGGGCGCGGCTTCCTCCACCTCGATTTCCAGCTCGTGATCCTCCAGCGCGCCGGAACGAAGCTGTTCCCTGAGTTCCCCGCGCTTGCGGCTGATTTCCGTTTTTTCATCCTCGGTGGGTTCGGGCTCCTGCTTGGCGCGGCCCAGCAGAATATCCAGGGGATTGCTGTTATTGGTATTCTTCTTGACGGGGTGCAGCAGCAGGCTTACCAGCCGGTCTTCCGCCAACACCTGGGCCCGGGTCTTCACCCGCGCCACATGCTCGTCCTTCACCATGCGCACGGCGTTTTCCGCCAGGTCCCGGATGATGGATTCCACGTCCCGGCCCACATAGCCCACCTCGGTGAACTTGGTGGCCTCCACCTTGATAAAGGGGGCGTCCACTAACTTGGCAAGGCGGCGGGCAATTTCGGTTTTGCCCACGCCCGTGGGCCCGATCATCAGAATATTCTTGGGATAGATTTCATCCCGGATCTCGGCGGGAAGCTGGGAACGGCGGTAGCGATTGCGCAGGGCGATGGCTACGGCGCGCTTGGCCTCATCCTGGCCGATGATGTAGCGGTCCAGTTCCCGCACCACTTCCCGGGGAGTCAGTTCATGGGCGCGGCCCGGCAGATTTTTCATTTCGCTCATGGGTCACACCTCCTCCACGATGATGTTATCGTTGGTATACACGCAGATGGACGCGGCGATGTGCAGCGCCTTTTCCGCGATTTCCTTGGCGGACAGATCGGTGTTCTGCACCAGCGCCCGGGCGGCGGCCAGGGCGTAATTCCCGCCGGAACCGATGGCGGCCACGCCGTCGTCGGGGTCGATCACCTCGCCGGTGCCGGATACGATCAGCATGCCTTCCTTATTCGCTACGATCAGCATGGCTTCCAGCTGGCGCAGGCCCTTGTCGCCCCGCCAGTCCTGGGCCAGCATCACGGCGGCCCGCTCTAAATTGCCCCCGCACTGGCTCAGCTTGTCTTCAAATCGTTCGCACAGGGAAAAGGCGTCGGCCACGGAGCCCGCAAAGCCCGTGACCACGCTGTCATTATAAATGCGGCGCACCTTCCGGGCCGTGCCCTTGAAAATGGTATGCTCTCCCATGGTCACCTGGCCGTCTCCAGCCACGGCGATTTTTCCGTCCTTCTTGACGGCACAGATGGTGGTTCCCATCATTTTCATAAAATGTATCCTCCGTATGATAATATATTTGCTTATTCCTACCAAGTCAAAGATTGTCTTTCTTTGACCATTATACATCATAACAGACTTTTGGGAATTTGGCAAGGAATAAAACGGGAATTTCGCAATTGCCACATTCTGGCCTTAATGGACAGCAGGGCAATTGCGCTCATTTCAGTCCAGAATGAATCGACAGATTTCCCAAATGATTTCCTGGGGAAGATGGCAGGGCGTATCGTATTCCGCCACGGTTCCCCGGGCACTCTCCGGCGCGTCCGGGTTCATGAGCAGATGGTTCAGCTCCTTGTGATAGATCACCTGCACGTTTTCCGGCAAATCCAAAGCGTTCCAGGCGTCGATCCCGTCCGCGTCAATGACCTGAAAGTCCTGCCCGCCGTTGATAATGAGGACGGGAAGATCCAGCGACTGCAGGATGGAAGCCGTATCATACTGCGCCATTTCCCAGAAATAAAAGCCCGGCTGGCCGAACACGGTTTTCGTTTTCGCTTCTTCGGCCGTGCAGTTCAAAAGGGCGTCCCATTCCCGGCGCAGGCCGGTCATCTGCATTTGTCCGATGGCTTTTGTCAGGGCCGGCAGGCTGTCCACGATAGCCTGATTCTGGCTGAGCACGATTTCGCCCAGCGTTTTGGGCGTGCCGGACAGCATCACGATTCCCGCGAACAGGCCGGGATGCTCCTGCACGATCCGCGGGGCGATCGTGGCCCCCAAGGAATGACCGATCAGATAAATCCTGTCCGGATCAATGCGGGGATCGGCGCGCAGAAGCTCTGCCGCGGCTATAGCGTCACGGATGGATTCCTCTTCCACCGTGAAAGCGATCAAATCTTCCGTTGTGTAGGTGCTGCCATACACAAAGGTTCGCTTATCATAGCGCAGCGCCGCTATTCCCTGCATTGCCAAAAACTGCGCCAGATCCCGGAACAGCGCGGTTTGGCCTATCGCCTCATCACGGTTGCTGGGCCCGGAGCCATGAAGCAGCACCACGGCGGGCAGGGGATAGGAACTGAAGAGATGCGCTTCCGGAAGTGTCAGCGTACCGGGCAGGGCAGGATCGCCGATGGAAACATCTTCTTCGAGCAGATCAATCCGCACGTCATTCTCTTGCGTTTCCGCTGTTTCAGCCAAGCCGGGATTCATCGGAATCAGCAGCATGCACAGCAAAACGACCAGCAGCTTTTTCATGGCGGCGCCTCCTTACAGGCTGTCGATTTCCTTTTTCAGCGCGTCGATGGTTTCCAGCGCCCGGCTGGCGATTTTTTCATACTTGGCCTGCTTGCCGCCGCGCACTTTTTCCGGCCAGCCCTCCATGATTCCGAAGGTCACGTTCATGGGCTGGAAATTGCGGTTATCGGCGGCCACGTAATGGGCCAGAGCGCCTAAAGCGGTGGTGCGGGGGAAATCGGGCAGGGGCTTCCCAAGCTGCTGCATGGCCGCGCAGATGCCCGCCACCATGCCGCTGCCGGCGCTTTCCACATAGCCCTCCACGCCGGTCATCTGGCCCGCGAAGAACAGGCCGGGCCGGGCGGGCATTTGATAATGGCTGTCCAGCAGACCGGGACTGTTTAAGAAGGTGTTCCGGTGCATGACGCCGTACCGGGCAAACTCCGCGTTCTCCAAGCCGGGGATCAGGCCGAACACCCGCTTCTGCTCCGGGAATTTTAAGCGCGTTTGGAAGCCCACCAGGTTGTACAGGGTTCCTGCCGCATCGTCCTGGCGCAATTGCACCACTGCGTAGGGATCCTTCCCCGTGCGAGGGTCCGGCAGGCCCACGGGCTTGAGCGGCCCGAAGGCCAGCACCATGTGGCCCCGCCGGGCCATGGATTCCACGGGCATGCAGCCCTCGAACACCTTCTTTTCCTCAAACCCGTGAATGGGAGCGGTTTCAGCGTTCAGCAGGGCCGTCACAAAGGAGTCGTATTCCTCCTGGTTCATGGGGCAATTCAGGTAATCATCCCCCCGGCCGTAGCGGGAGGCCCGGTACACCTTGCTCATGTCCAGACTGTCCGCCGTCACGATGGGGGCGGCGGCGTCGTAGAAATTCAGGGTACTGACTTCCGGCATGGCGGCAATAGCTTCCGCCAAAGCGTCGCTGGTCAGGGGCCCGGTGGCGATGATGGCGGGGCTTTCCGGAATTTCCGTGATTTCCTTTTCTTCCACCGTTACCAGGGGATGATTTTTCAGCGTTTCGGTGATAGAACCCGAAAAGGTGTCCCGGTCCACGGCCAGGGCCCCGCCCGCGGGCACCCGAGCCTTGTCCGCCGCGGCCAGGATCAGGGAATCCATGCGGCGCATTTCCTCTTTCAGCAGGCCCACGGCGTTTTGCATCCGGTCACTCCGCAGCGAATTGGAGCACACCAATTCCGCGAACAGGGGAGAGTGATGGGCGGGGCTGTAATGCTTCGGCTTTTGCTCAATCAAAGTGACGGGGACGCCGCGCTTGGCCAATTGCCAGGCCGCTTCGCAGCCCGCCAGGCCCGCGCCGATGACGGTGACGCTCATGCTTCGTCTCCCTCCGCGTCCGGCGTTTTTACTTCCACCCGGTGGCGGCAGGTTTCATTGCTGCACAGATACCAGGTTTCGCCTTTCCGGGAGCGCTTTAAGGTCATGTAGCTGCCGCACTTTTCGCACTTCTGATCCACCGGCATTTCCCAGGAAACGAAATCGCACTCGGGATAATTTTCGCAGCCGTAGAATTTGCGGTTTTTCCGGCTGGTTTTTTCCAGCAGCCGCCCGCCGCACTTGGGGCATTTGGCTTCGATATAATTCAAAATGGGCTTGGTGTTCCGGCAGTCCGGGAAATTGGGGCAGGCCAGGAATTTGCCGAAGCGCCCCACCCGGTACACCATCTGGGCCCCGCACTTATCGCACACCACGTCGCTGGGCTCATCCTTGATTTCCACCTTTTCGATGGCTTCCTCGGCGTTTTCCAGCATTTTTTCAAAGGGGGGATAGAAATCCTGCAGCACCTTGTGCCAATCCTCGGTGCCTTCCTCCACCTGGTCCAATTCGTCCTCCAGCTCGGCGGTGAACTCCGTATCTACGATGGGGCCGAAGTATTCTGTCATCATGGAATTGATCATACGGCCCAATTCCGTGGGGAACAGGCGCTTGTTTTCCCGCATCACGTAGCCCCGGGAAATGATGGTGGTAATGGTGGGGGCGTAGGTGGAGGGGCGGCCGATGCCTTTTTCTTCCAAAGTCTTTACCAGGCTGGCTTCCGTAAAGCGGGCAGGGGGCTGGGTGAAATGTTGCTGGCTGTCCGCCGATTCGATGGTGACGGGGGCCCCTTCTTCAAACTGGGGCAGGGTGGATTCGGCCACCTCGGCTGCCTCGTCCGTGCTTTCCTCATACACGCTGGTAAAGCCCGCGAAACGCTTATGCTCGCCGTAGAAGCGCATGCCCACGCCGTCGCCCGCCACGTCCATGGTCATGGTATCGTACAGGGCGGGCTTCATCTGGCTGGCCAGGAAGCGGGAATAAATGAGGCGGTAGAGCTGGAACTGCTCTTTGGTCAGTGAGCCTTTGATGCTTTCCGGGGTCCGGTTCACATCGGTGGGGCGGATGGCCTCATGGGCGTCTTGGGCGTTGCGGCGGCCTTTGAATTCATTGGGCGTTTCGGGCAAATATTCTTCCCCGAAGCGCTCCGGAATGTAAGCGCGTACGGCGGATAGGGCCTCGTCGGAAATGCGCACGCTGTCGGTACGGATGTAGGTAACGATACCCTGGGTGCCCTCGCCCTCCAAATCCACGCCTTCATACAATTGCTGCACCACCTGCATGGTTTTCTGGGTGGTGAAATTCAGCTTGCGGCCCGCCTCCTGCTGGAGGGAGGAAGTGGTGAAGGGCGGCGCGGGCACCTTTTTCTTTTCGCCGTATTTGATACCGTACACGGCAAAATGGGCGTTTTCCACCCGGTTCAGGGCTTCCTTGGCTTCCTGCTCGTTCTTCAATTCAGCCTTTTCGCCGTCCAGGGTGCTCAGCCGCAGGGTGAAGGTGGTTTTCCGTCCCCGGGCGCTGGGCAGCAGGGCGTTGGCTGTAATATCCCAATATTCCTCGGGAATGAAATCCTCAATATCCTGCTCCCGATCCACCACCAAACGGGTGGCGACGGATTGAACGCGCCCGGCGGACAGGCCCTTTTTTACCTTGGCCCAGAGCAGCGGGCTGATTTTGTAGCCCACCAGCCGGTCCAGGGCCCGGCGGGCCTGCTGGGCGTCCACCCGCTCCATATCGATGGGCCGGGGATTCCTCATGGCGGTTTCAACGGCCTTCTGAGTCACTTCGTGGAATTCCACCCGGCAGGGGGAATTGACATCGATGCCCAGGGTTTGGGCCAGATGCCAGGAAATGGCTTCTCCCTCCCGGTCAGGGTCGGTTGCCAGATAAACTTTGGATGCGGCCTTGGCTTCCTTGCGGATCTTGGTCAGGATCTTGCCCCGGCCGTGGATGGTGATGTACTTCATGGCGAAGTCCTGCTCCACATCCACGCCCAATTGGGATTTGGGCAGATCGCGCACATGGCCCTGGGAGGCTTCCACTTTGTAGCCCCGGCCCAGGAATTTGGCGATAGTACGGGCCTTGGCGGGGGATTCCACAATGATGAGTTTCGATGCTGTTGCCACGGTAATGTCCTCCAAATTAAGAGTTTTCTTGGATTGATTGGTGCTGATGCGAGAATTCAGAGTGGAGAGTTGAGAGTTAAGAGTTGAGAT
>JAUNMW010000225.1 GCA_030537395.1 Clostridia bacterium
AATCAAGCAAGCAACATTAGGCGGCCTTTCCCCCGCCCGATTTCGTCTATTTTCATTGTGCCCGAAAGCTTGCTATATTCCGATCCCAGCGCAGCACGCGAAGCTTCTTGGGTTATCCCCACCAAGTAATTTCGCGAGGAGTGGGTCCAGGGACGAACCGCCGATGACCGCCTGTGGCGGAAATTTCATCGGCGGTGAGATCAGCCGAAACAAGCAATCTCCCCTGTGGGGAGTTGCGCCGATTGAGGCTGCGGACAACAGGCCCTGGCGCAGAGTTTGAAGGCGCGCAGCCCTCAGCGTAACCCCTCTGCTGGAATGCAGATGGTATCTTATTTTCCTATTTGCAGCACTCATCTTAGAAGAAAAATCGTATCAAAAAACCGGGAAAGAGTTTTGCGGGGCAATACCCTGCCGCAGCTCCTTCCCGGCTTGTTTTTTATGGATCAATCGCCCATGGAAATGCCCATATCCCGGGCCACTTCGATCATCTGATGATCGGCGGGCACCAGCTTGGGGATCCCGGCGATTTCGGACAGTTTGTTGTGAGTGATGGTATTGCCCACCAGGGCCACGGTGACGCCGTATTCGCCGTTCTTGATCAGCTGAGCGGCATGCACGCCGAACTGGGTGGCCAGCACACGGTCATAAGCGGAAGGGGAGCCGCCGCGCTGAATATGGCCCGGCACCACGGCGCGGGCTTCCACGCCCACCATTTCGGAAAGCTGCTTGGCAATGCGGTTGGCTACGCCGTTAAAGCCCGCTTCCGCCCGGGCGGCTTCCCGCTCCTTGCGCTTCATCTTGGCTTCCTTCTTGTCCATAGCTCCCTCGGCCACGGCAATGATGGAAAAGTCCTTGTTGTTCTTGGCGCGCTTCTCCACGCACTTGGCCACTTCCTTGATATCATAGGGGATTTCGGGCAGCAGTATCACGTCCGCGCCGCCGGCCAGGCCGGAATACAGCGTGAGCCAGCCCGCCTTGTTGCCCATGATTTCAATCACCATGGTGCGGCCATGGCTGGCGGCGGTGGTGTGGATGCGGTCGATCACTTCGGTGGCGATGTCCACGGCGGTGTGGAAGCCGAAGGTAAAATCCGTGCCGTAAATATCGTTGTCGATAGTCTTGGGCAGGCCAATCACATTCAGGCCTTCCTCGGCCAGCAGGTTTGCGGTTTTATGGGTGCCGTTGCCTCCCAGGGTCACCAGGCAGTCCAGCTTCATGGCGGCGTAATTCTTTTTCATAGCCGCTACCTTGTCCACATTATCGTCTTCGATTAGGCGCATATTCCGGAACGGGGTCCGGGCTGAGCCCAAAATGGTGCCGCCCAGGGTCAGGATGCCGGAAAACTGGCTGCGCTTCATTTCCTGCCATTCGCCCTCGATCAGGCCCCGGTAACCGTCGGCAATGCCCACGATTTCCGCGTCAAACATTTCATAGGCCGCTTTCGCAACGCCCCGGATGGTGGCGTTCAGGCCGGGACAGTCGCCTCCGGCGGTCAGGATGCCGATTCTGCGCTTCATGTATTGTTTTTCCTCCTTTGTGAACTGGTCTGACTGATATAAATGCTTTGGATCAGAGTTGAGAGTTAAGAGTTGAGATTATTTAGTCGTTTGATCCATCCAGCGAATAGCGTGTTTGAACAAGATAAATCTCAACTCTTAACTCTACACTCTCAACTCTTTGATTGCTTTAATTCGGCTTTGCCGAACTTCAAGCGATTATTTCTTGATCCCCAAAATCCCCAAAATGGACCGGGTGATGGTGCGGCCCACTTCGCGGCCGGCGCTGGAGGTGATGGAAGTGGTGAAGGTGTTCAGATATTTTTCCGCCGTGGTCATTTCGCTGACCTTTTTCGCCAGCTTCTTTTTCTTGGGTTCTTCCGCGGGCGCGGCGGGCTGGGCCACGGGCGCGGGAGAAACCGGCGCGGCGGCGGGATAAACGGGCTGCTGCGGCACGGGATAAGCGGCCTGCTGTTCCATAACGGGCTGCTGGGCAGGCTGCTGATACACGGGCTGCTGCACGTTGGCCATCACCTGCTCCTCGTACTGGCCGGTGACGGGATTGAACACCCGGAAGGTCATGGGCTTGTATACAGGCTGGGCCTCGGCGGCGGGCTGGGCCTGCTCCTCCTGGCCGGGCACGGGACGCACCACCTGGGTCTGGTTCACGCCGCTCTGGATAAACTGGGCGGACAGGATCTCATAAGCGCTTTCCCGGTCATAATTCGCGTCGTACTTTTCGCCGATGGCGTCGGTGTCCATAAAGGTCTGGCGCAGATCATCGGAAATCATGCCGATCTGGCTCTGGGGCGGCAGGATGGTGGCCCGCTGCACGATGGAGGGGGTGCCGTCCTCCTGCAGGAAGGAAATCAGCGCTTCGCCGGTGGCCAGCTGGGTCAGGGCGCTTTCGGTGTCGAAGGCGGGATTCACCCGGAAGGTCTGGGCCACAGCCCGCACGATCTTCTGTTCCTGGGGCGTGAAGGCGCGCAGCGCGTGCTGCACCCGGCCGGACAGCTGGCTGAGCACGGAGGAGGGCACGTCGGTGGGGCTCTGGGTGATAAAGAACACGCCCACGCCCTTGGACCGGATCAGGCGGATCACCTGCTCGATACGCTCCAGCAGGGTCTTGCTGCAATCATCGAACAGCAGATGGGCTTCGTCAAAGAAGAACACCATCCGGGGCAGCTCCTTGTCGCCCTGCTCGGGCAGCAGTTCATACAATTCTCCCAGCATCCACAGCAGGAAGGTGGAATACATGGCGGGCTTGCGGAACAGCTTTTCCGCCGCTAAGATGTTCACCATGCCGTGGCCTTCCTCGTCCTGGCAGAACCAATCCCGCAGATCCAGCGCCGGTTCCCCGAAGAACTGATCGCCGCCCTGATCCTCTAAGATGGCAATGGCGCGCTGGATAGCGCCCACGGTGGCCTTGGCCACGTTGCCGTAATCCAGGGTGTAGCGGGCGGCGTTTTCGCCCACATAGGCCAGCATGGCCTTAACATCCTTCAGATCCAGCAGCAGCATGCCTTCATCGTCCGCGATGCGGAAAATGATGTGCAGAACGCCGGTCTGGGTTTCGTTCAAGCCCAGCATCCGGGCCAGCAGCAGGGGGCCCATTTCGCTGACGGTGGTGCGCACGGGATGGCCCTTTTCCCCATACACATCCCAGAACGTGACGGGGCACGCCCGGAAGGGGAAATGGCTGACGCCGCAGGTCTCCAGGCGGCTTTCGATTTTGCCGTTGCTTTCGCCGGGCTTGCAGATGCCCGCCAGGTCGCCCTTCACGTCCGCCATGAACACGGGCACGCCCAGCTGGGAGAAGCCCTCGGCCAGAACCTGCAGGGTAACGGTTTTGCCGGTGCCGGTAGCGCCCGCGATCAGGCCGTGCCGGTTCGCCATGGACGGCAGCAGGGATACGGCGCCATCCTGAGAAGTACCGAGCCAGATGTTTCCATTGAGCAGCATGTGTTTGTCCTCCTTTTTCTTGGGGGAACCGCTTTTGTGTCAAAAGCGGTTCCCCCAAACCCCTTCCGAAAACCGTTCCGGGAAGGGGGGCTTTGCCACTTTTGTGTGTTGGTTCCCCGTGTTAGTACTTTTTTAACGCGCTTCCTGCACGTTTAGAATCAGTGAAACACCATCGCCACCGCCTGAGCGCTAATGCCTTCGCCCCGGCCCTCGTAGCCCATACGTTCCGTGGTGGTGGCCTTGACGGATACCTGATCGACACATATTTGCAAGGCTTTTGCGATCCTTTCCTGCATCTGCGGAATATGGGGGGCCAGCTTCGGGGCCTGGCACACGATGGTTAAGTCCACATTGCCGATGGTGAAGCCCGCGTGATTCAACCGCTTGCGTACTTCTTCCAATAATAGAATAGAAGAAATGCCTTTATAAGCCGGGTCGCTGTCCGGGAACAGCTTGCCGATGTCCCCCATGGCCGCCGCGCCCAGCAAAGCATCCGTCAGGGCGTGCAGCGGGGCGTCCGCGTCGCTGTGGCCCAGCAGACCTTTTTCATAAGGGATTCTTACGCCGCCCAGCCATAATTCCCGGCCCTCCACCAGTCGGTGGGCGTCAAAGCCCGTGCCGATGCGGGGCGTGAGCATGCCGTTGATCATCCGCAGGTCCTCCGGAGATGTTAATTTGATGTTATCGGGGCTGCCCAAAACCAAATGCACCGGATGCCCCGCCGCCTCCATCAGCGCCGCATCGTCGGTGTACCGGGCGGCGGCATTTTGATGAGCGGCCAGCAAGTCCTTCACATAAAACCCCTGGGGGGTCTGCATCTGCCAGAGCGCGCTGCGGTCCAGCGTTTCCAACACCAAGCCGGTTTCATCCGCCCGCTTGATGGTATCCCGGGCGGGCACAGCGGCCACGCCGCTGCCGTATTGCTTCACGCCGCTAATCACCCGGGCGATGATTTCTTCCGTTGCAAAGGGCCTGGCCCCATCGTGGATCAGAGCGATTTCCGCGTCCTCCGGCAGGGCCTTTAAACCGCACAGCGCAGACGCCTGCCGGTCCTCCCCGCCGGGAACCACGGCCGTAGCAGTCAATCCGTGCGCCGACAGCGTTTGAGAAAATAGGGCTTCCTCCCCGGATCGGGTCACCAGCACCACGCCGTCGGTCATTTGGGAAAACACCCGCACCGAGCGCACGATGGCGGGCTCTCCGCCCACCTGCAGCAGCGTTTTATTTCCCTCCGCGCCCATCCGGGTACCGCTGCCGCCGCAGAGAATGACGCCGTAAACCTTCAAGGCTTTCATCTCCATTACGCCAGACTTTTATTCCTCGCTCAGGATGCGGATCACCGCCGCATAAACCTCGGATGCTTTCCGGGGCCACTTTTCCGCCAGCTGCTGGGCCAGCTCCCGGGCCGGAAGGGCCAGGCTCAGGTTCATCAGATCCCGTTCCTGCTCCATCACCGTCAGGGACAGTACATACTCGCCCCGATCCGTTTCCTCGATCTTCTGCCGGCATTGGGCTTCCTGCTGAAAGCGGCGCTTCCAGCCCGCGGCTTCCTTTTTCAAAATCGCCTGCAGGCTGCGGGGCACCCGATTGCCAAACAGCTGCAGGGCTTCCTCTCCCGCCGCCGTCAGCTGGTAAGCGTACCCGGTCTGCTTTTTTGCGCGAACGGCCTGCCCCCGATCGCATAAATCGTTCAGGGCAAACATCATTTCAAAATAGTTCATTAAATCATGCTCAAACAGAAATTGCACAAGCTGCAATTCCGTGCAGGGGCCCAGATGCTTCAGACAATCCAGCACCACCAATTTTTGTTCTTCTTCCGGCGTTCGGCGCGGGGGTTCGATCTTCATCATCCGCCTCCAAAACCTTACATTTATCCAAATTGTTTCATTCTGTGCGTAAAGGAAAAATTCCTGCCAAAAACCATGAAAAAACAGAAAAAACATAATTTTGTCGTTCATTTATTGCGCCCTTTAAGTCACTTGGTTAGTTCTGACTAAGGGGAACGCTGGGGGCTGCGCGCCCCCAGACCTGCGCCAGGGCCTGAGGCCCTGGACCCACTCCTCGCGAAGTTACATAGTGGGGATAGCGTAATCTGTTCCGCGTGCTGCGCTGGGAACGGAATATAGCAAGCTTTCGGGCACAATGAAAATAGGCGAAATCGGGCGGGGGAAAAGCCGCCTTCCC
>JAUNMW010000226.1 GCA_030537395.1 Clostridia bacterium
ACTCTTAACTCTCAACTCTTAACTCTATTTCTGCAAATCTCAAATTGTCCTTCTGGCGTGTTGCCGCATCCTCAGTCAAAGTGAATATGGCAGTATCCGTCCGGATGCTTTTCCAGATACTTCTGGTGGTATTCCTCCGCAGGGTAGAAGTTTTCCAGCGGCTTGTTTTCCACAGCCAGGGGCTGATCATACCGCGCGGCCAGGGCCTTCAGCGCGTCGGTCACAACGGGGGCGTCAGCGGGATCGGCGTAATAAATGCCGGTGCGGTACTGAATGCCAAAGTCCTCCCCCTGATGGTTCACGGCCACGGGATCGATCACCAGGAAATACTTTTCCAGCAGCTCCCGCAGGGGGAGCCGCGCCGGATCGTACTTTACCCGCACGGTTTCCGCGTGGCCCGTGTGATCGTGCTTCACCTGCTCGTAGGTGGGGTTGGGGGTGGGGCCGTTGGCGTAGCCCACCTCGGTTTCCAGCACGCCGGCCATCAGATCAAAGTATTTTTGGCAGCCCCAGAAGCAGCCGCCGGCCAGATAAATGGTTTTTTCCACAGCTTCCAATCCTTTCATATAAGTTTCCAGGGTTCGGGCGAAGCGCTCCAGACCCGCTTGATCATCCGCTGAAAAACGGTTCAGGGCGGGGCTGTCAATATCCAGCACCGTCGTGACCGCGCCTGCCGCGCTGTGCAGCGGAATCACGATTTCCGAATTGGACGCGCTGTCGCAGGCGATATGGCCGGGAAATTGGTGCACATCCGGCACCATCTGAGTGCGGTTTTCCCGCAGGGCTGCGCCGCAAACGCCCTTCTCCCGGGCAATGTGAATGCAGGCGGTTTTTCCCTGGAAGGGACCCAGCACAAGATTTCCATTTTTCACAATGTAAAACCCCGCCCAGTTGATGTCCGTCAGCGTTTCCCACAACAAGGCGGCGGCGTTGGCCATCAGGGGCACGTACCAACCCTCCGCCTGGGCCAGGGCCTCCAATTGTGCGTTCAAAAGCGCATAATCCATTTTCATTCCTCCGGTATTCTCCATACTGCTGGCGGCATTATAGCATACCGGCGGGAAGGCCGTCAAGGAAGCTTATTCCAGCGCAAGGAGCGAAACCGCGGGAATACGGAACGTATTGCAAGACTGAACGGCGCGGTATGGGCCGATGGATCGCCCGCGGATTGTTCATGATTCAGTCGATGGAGCAAGCGTCATGAATCCACAGCAGCCTAGCCTGACGGGGCCGGGAAAAATGAAGCGCAACGCCGCCTGAAGCCGCGTCTTTTCCCTCCAGCACCGTCGTTTCGCCTGTGTCCTCATCCGTGAGCGTGATTTGATCATGCGCTCCGGCAAAGGGCAGGGAAACAGAAAGTATGTCCTCCCGGCACGTTTCCTGCCGGAAGGCCAGCAGCACCCCGGAAGCGGCATCCAGGTCAAAATACGCGAAAGCGGTGAATCCGGAAGTGTCCGTGCCGGTATGCCACGGGGTCAGCACGTAGAAATCCTTCAAAAGATAAGGGCAGACCCGCTTCCATTCCTTAAGACCCCAGCGCAGCAGTGAAAAATCCTGGCCGGGATCCTGTACGAACTGAGAGTCCACGTTCAGGATGGGCAAATAGGAAGCCCGCCAGATGTACGGATCCAGCGCCCCCGTGGGCGACAGCTGATTCGGTTTTTCTTTGTTATTGGCGCCGCACATGGGCACCCAGCGGTTGAAGCTGGACGTCATGGACAGGCGAAGGGCCGTGGTGGTGCGGTCCGCGTCGCTGCGCAGAAGGGGAACGCTCCGCCGCAGGGATTCCAAATCATTTCTGCCGCCGCCGCTGGCGCAGGAATCCACAAATCCGCAGCCGCCGTAAGAAAGGGTGCAGGCGATGATTTCATCCCACATGCGGTAGTGCGCGTCAATCAATTTGCATTCCGTGATCCCGCTGCGGTCCTCCCCCTCCAGGCCGTCCAGGTACTGCCACAAGGCGGCCTGATCGCTGTTGTTGTCCTCCCGGTACATTTCCACTTTGTTTTCTGTCAGGGTACGCAGGATACGGTTCAGCGTCCACCGGTAGCAAGCCGGATCCCCGATATTGTTGGAAATCGCCTTGACGCCATCCAGGCGGATGGCCCACTTCGGATCGTATCCCCAGTTTTTCGCCAGGGCTTCGGGATCGGTCACCCGCTCCGGCTCAAACCACATGAGGGTTTTCATCCCGTGCTCCCGGGCGTAATCGGTGGACTGCCGGAAGGAATTGCCGGGCCATTTCACGGGATCCAGCGCCCAGGTGCCCACCGTGCCCCACCAGTCCTCCCGGGGACTGGATCCGTCCGGGGCAGCGTACCATCCGGCGTCGAACCATCGGAAATCCGTTTTCACATCCTCCCCGATCATTTTTTCCAGGGAAGGCCGCCAGGTATCGTACCCTTCTGAAATACTGCCGTCGGAATTGGGCCGGCCCGTATCGCTGGCCAGGCAGCAGGTGGAAAAGGGCTGCAGGGGCGTTCCATGGCCGTCCGCCGGGGGCAGGCAGCGGGCGATGAACCAGCTGCGCCAATAATTACAGGCAGCGTCTTCATTCCGAACCATGTATGGTGCGCGGACGAACATCGCCGTGCGGATTTTTTCTCCGGGCTTTAGCCGGGTATGCAGGCGATTCACGGCCCTGGCGCGGTATTCCACCTCCTGCTTTTCGGCGTTATAGCGGAAATCCGCCCGCCACGTGCCCGCCCAGCCGATGGCCAGCATCACGCCGCTGTCGCCGTATTCCAGATCGAAATAGGGAAAATTAACGTGGGTGGCCCGTCCGCTGTTGGATTCAAAATACCTTGGCTGGGAGGCCAAGTCAAGACAGTAAGGCCGGTAATTGTTCACATGATCGCCCAAAATACCTTTCAGCACCGGATATTTTCCGGGAAAGGCCAGCACGGTTTCCGCGTCGGCCAGCACGCCTGTGTTTCGATTTCCGCGGTTTTCAAACCACACGGTCCATTCCGTGACGCCGTAAAGGAAATCATGGACGCAGCGCAGCGTAATATACAGCGCCGCATCCTTTTTCCAGCAAATTTCTGTAATCTCCCTGCCGTCCTCCCTGACGCTTTTTTCTTCGATACGGGAAAATACGCCGTCCGGAAAGCCCTGGACAGGTTCGCCGTCATAAGTAAAACGGAAAGGAAAACCGGCGGGATTTTGCAGGATGCTCCGATACCACGCATCCGCCTGAGGATTGCGATAAGAAACGGACATGGGGCTCTTCTTCCTTTCATCGTTCTGCTTTTCATCCGAACGGCAGATGAAGGACGTTCATGGTTTTTCCGGTTCGCCGTCCTTTTTCATCCAGACGGTGACCCTGTTCTTCCGCCGGTCCCAGCGCTTTCCGCAGGAAGCGTAATCCGTGAGCAGCACAGGCGGCCATCCATCCTGCTGTTCCAGCAGGATGCGGATCATTTCTCCCTTTTCGGGCTGGAGCATGCGGTAAACCATTTTGTCCTTCGTCACGGGAGCCTGAATGGCAAAGGCAGGCTCTTTTTCCTCGTCCCGGGCCAGCACCAGGGGGCCCCGGCGGAACGCAACGCTGCTGCCGATGGTTTCCCTGATCAGCGGAAGGGTCCCCCGGATTTCCACCGTATCTCCGGCGGCAAAGGCACGCTTCAAGCTTACATAACCCTTTTCCGGGGCCGGATGCCGCATTCGCTGTCCGTTCACCAGGATTTCCGCCTCTGTGAGGCCATCGGGGATGCGGAGCCGCAGCGTGAAGGCGGCGGGCTCTTCTTCGGGTTCAAAGGCAATCGACATCCTTCCTTCCTGGGGGTACCCGCTTTCCGCGGAAAGGATGACGCGTTTTCCTTCCGCCGTGCGGAAAACGGCTTTTCCGGAAAACAAAGCGTTTACGCATACGCCGTCCGGGGCTTGCATGACCGCCGTCAAGGGCAGCAGCGCCACTCCCGCCGACGCGATGCAGGCGCAGCAGCCGTAAAAGCCGCCGAAGGAAAAACGTTTCAGCCCGCCGATTCCCACGCCCCGGCGGCTGTCCGTCAGCGGACTGTAGCTGTCAAAGGGAAGCCCGGGCAGATATTCTTTTTTCGACGTATCATACTGCGCCAGGCCGTAAAGGTTCACCGCGCCGTACAGCGCGTTGTAGCCCGTCCGCTCGATAAAGCCGGAATACCTGCCATCGCCGGTGAGCATAAGCAGCCTGGCGCACAGCCGCATCCAGGTGACGGAAACGCAGGTTTCCTGCATGATCTTCCGGTTCGGCTCTGTTTGGCGTACCGCCGAGTGGTCAAACAGCTCGTCGGTGCACCCGCAGCAGCCGATGATGGTCAGATCGGTCCGCGCCACGGCGTCAAAAAAGTTCATAACGGCCCGCAGATATTCATCCTGCCCTGTGGCTTGGTAATAAGCCAGCACGCCTTCAAAAAAGGACATGGTTTCATAAGCCTTCACTTCCGGGTATTCATAGGGCGGGATCTTGTTTTCCAGGGCTGTTTTTATCAGGTTTCCGTCCCGGCAGCCGCCGGTGGACAGGATGTATTCCGCAAAAGCCAGGTACCGTTTTTCCCCGGTAAGCCCATACAGCGCCATGATCGGCTCCAGGATGGAACAGGAATTCACGCCGCCCCAGAAGCTGCTGGTTTCCGTGATGTTCTTTTGACCCGGTCCCGGCCCCACCGAGGCGACGATCGCATCGGCGTGCCGGATCAGGGCAGACAGGATCTGCCCGCGCAGCGCTTCTTCCCCGCAGATTTCCAGAAAATGCACAAGGCCCGTCATCACATATTTCCGGCCCCACAGATCCCATCCCCGCAACTGGCAGCGTTGGGAATAGGTGGAAAAACGTCCATCCGCACGCTGGACGGACAGCATTTCCGCAACGGTATCCCACAGAAGGGCAAACAGGGCTTCATCGCCCGTTGCCCGATAGCACAGACAGGCTCCGCGCATCATCTTTCCCCAGTATTCGCACCGCCAGCCTTCATCCGCGTCATCGGAATCACTGCGGAACACCCGCACAAAGGACGCCCAGGTTTCAGGAACCCGCAGCTGCCTGTCCAAAGCAAAACGAAGATAATCCTGATACACGCCCGAAAACGCCAGATCGTGGGGCAAAAGAAAATGAAAGCGGTTCTCCATGCATTCCTCTCCCATGCCATTTGTATTAAATTCATCGAATTCAGCCGTTCCTCTCAGAACTTGCCCGAACAGGACTGTGAAGCATGGAATCCCCGCCCGCGGCGGCTGAACCGTCACGAATCATCCAAATCTTCCGGATTCCAAGGCTGAAAAGCCATATCATCCGAACGCGGAACCCCAAACTCCGTGCCCTGCCCGCTTCTTCTGCTCCCTTGCGGGACGGCCGAACGCTTACAAACCTTTTTCATTATTCTAACAGAAAACACGTTTTTCCGCAATAAAGAAAACACGTTTTTCCGCAATAAAAGGCCGGAAGAATCATCCCGCAGCTGGAATCAGACGGCGAAAAACGCCCTGCGCAGCATAACGCGAAAGGGCGCGGAATGTTTTTTTAAGGTGTTTTTTGTCGAAGGCGGGCTCATGGTTCTTGTAAGCGGGGGGCGGTTATGATATTCTTTACTGGGAAATAATTAGAGTGTGTTTCTAAACTCATAATGACATAACAAAAGCGAAAAAAGATGC
>JAUNMW010000227.1 GCA_030537395.1 Clostridia bacterium
TCATATCACTGCTCGCAAATGGATTGTGTCTTGCTTTAATTAGGTAATAGTATCAATTAGCATGTGCAGGAGTTCTTCGGTCAGTTCGGTGATGTTCGTGTACTGCTCCACCAGAGCGGCAAATTCCTTTGCGTCACGGCTTTGCCGGGCATAGTTGGCAAGCAGGGATTGAATTTCATTATACCTGTCTTTCAACTTCCGAGATTCGGCCTCGTAATCAGCGGATAGGCTGGCAAAGCGTTCATCGGAGATGCGTCCGAACACATTGTCCTCGTACAGCCGTTTCAGTAGAATATCGAGTTCGGAGATGCGCCGCTGGCACTGCTCTGCTTCCTTAGTATATGCCGCTTTCTCACCGATCCATTCCTTTTCAGAAAGCTGCATCAGATAAGCAATGTACTTTTCCTTATCTTCCGCCGCAAGGCTTGCGTGACGCTGAATGTCCTCCAGAAGCACAGCATTGATCTGTTTCACTGTAATGTAGTGGGAGGAGCATTCTTTGCCGCCATAACGCCGATGTTTGCTGCAACAGTATCGTCCGCAGGTTTGCCTTCCCGACGCGGCAGAAAATGCCATGCGGGTATTGCATCCGCTGCAGAACATCAGACCGCGGAGCTTATTCTCCGGATTTTCGGCAGGAGCAGGCTGCTTGACTTGGATGCGCTGCTGGACAGTATCGAAGGTAGCCTGATCCACAAGCGCTTCATGGGTGCCTTCTACTGTGATCCATTCTTCTTCCGGCCTGGCTACAACGTGCTTATCCTTGAAGGACTTCTTCTGCGTTTTCTGGCAGACCAGCTTTCCTAAGTAAGTGGGATTGCGGAGAATGCCTCGAACGGTGTTCTTATCCCATTTGCTGGGATATTTCGCACGTTCGGGGGTCTCATATTTTCCATACGCTTCCAAAAGCAGAGCTCTCGGTGTAGGAATCTGTTCCTTTTCCAGCTTCCTGGCGATGGCGTAGGTGGTTTGCCCCTCCAGAGCCATTTGGAACATCCTCTTCACAACAGGAGCGTATTCGCTGGGAATCAGGTGATGCCGGTCCATGGGGTCTTTACAGTAGCCGAAGGGTGGATAGCTGCCCGTGTATTCTCCGTTCCGTGCCTTGGCTCGAAGGGCCGACCGGACTTTCCGGCTTGAATCACGCGCGTACCACTCGTTGATGATATTTTTAAAGGGGGCAAACTCGTTGTCTCCAATCGCCGAATCCACATTGTCGTTGATGGCAATGAAGCGCACGTTGCGTTCGGGGAATACGACCTCTGTGTAGTATCCCGTTTGCAGGTAATCGCGGCCCAGCCGGGAAAGGTCTTTGACAATCACGATCCCGACCTGTCCATCCTCCACCAGATTCAGCATCCGCTGGAAATCCGGGCGATTGTAGTTAGTTCCGGAGTACCCGTCATCCACGAAATACTCGCAGTTGGTGAATCCGCGCTCTTTGGCAAACTGTCCCAGCAGCGTTTTCTGCGTCTGGATCGAAACGCTGTCGCCGCTGTATTCGTCATCTCGGCTCAGCCTGCAATACAATGCGGTGATTTTGATCTGTTGTTTTAACTTCGCCATATTCCGTCCTTTCCAAACAACAGACCCAGATGGTTCGCAGGAACATTATATCATGATGCCAGCCGTGCGCGCAATAGGCGGCTCGGCTGGACGGATAATTGTCCTTCGGCCAATTTCCTCATCAATCAACCGGTCCTTTTTGGAGCCCTATTTCTTCTTTTTTGGTCTGCTGTTCTGTTTTCAGTGCCGAATGGCTGGCATGCTTTCCATAGCCAGTACCAATTCCGCCTGATTCCAGTTTATCGGAAAAGGAGCGGGAACTCATTGAGCGGGAATTGAGCCCAAATTGAGAAAAAAGGCTTGATATTTAAAGATAGCCGCACACATCGGACAATTGTGTCCAATATGCACGGTGATTTGTTTTTTAGCATATAGCAAGTTTTTTAGGTCAATACAGAGACTGAAAAACCAAGGCTAACCATGAGCACATCTCATATGATTCAAACAGCATTCCTCCTTTGTCCGGTAGAGAATGGACGAGAATGATTGAGAGACACTTCCTTTTTCCAGAAAGGAAAAAGAAGAAGCCAGCATTTGACCTCTTCTTTACCAGCGGTCGAAAACAGAATTTGAACCTATGATCCCATCGATGTGAACGATGAGTTCTCCCTATATGGTCAGTTCTCACCTATAGGCGGTCAGGTTTTCGGCCAAAGAAGACATTCGTTTATTCCTCATGGAATTCGATAGTCTTCATGTTATCCTGTAAATATGCCAGGGCATCGTGTACAGCACGCAAGAGAATAGCACGGAAAATCCAGCCTTTAAGCCGTTTCTCAATGTGCAAATAAACAAAAGACAGCTACCTCAGATAGAATTTGCTATAGACCAACGCCTCAAGAAATTTGCAGTATATAACATTTCGTGATGTTTTTTCCCGCCTTCCGTCGACTCCCATATACTCAAGCGGAGTATCACAGAACCCATAATCTGTAAAATATGTTTCTTTTTCAAAGCATTCGCGCCAACGTTTTATTCTCGGCAAATCATTCTTTTTCAGATATTTGACGATTTGGTAAAGCGCGTGGCAGACCACCTTTGGATCATGATTCTTTTCTATGACTTCTTTAATCAAGAATTCCTTCCTGCTCCCATCCTTATCTATGCTTTCATCCAGCAAGAAACCGAAGGAATAGACTTTCTCATCCAATTTTAATAATTTGTATTCATCACTGTTCTGCAGGGGAGCTTTTTTTATTTCTTCTTTCAATTCTCTGGCGACGATTTCCTTTGCAACGTTGTTCAGTTTTTTCAGTTTTTCATGGGCCGCCGCTCGGAACTCAACGCCTTTTTCATCCTCACCACCGCTGACGATTTCTTTCAATATCTGTTTCACATAAGGCCCTGGAAGCTCTGTGCATTCTTTGAGGATTTGGGGGATATGGCTGAAATCCTTCACATACAAATAGCGGAATCCATATTTTTCCTGATACAGAATATCCTTTTTACTCTTATTATTCTCATGGGTTATAACAATGTGTGTTTGAATGGGACTACCAAACGCGGTGAACAGATCCTGGATCATTCTGTCAAAATCCGGGTCTGTCATGCCGAACCCGATGATTAGCAGCTGATGATTCATCAGGATATCCTGAACCAGTGGTTTATAATAGCTATATTTTGTAAACAGTTCGGAATAGGATTCGCTTGTTAATACCAAAGAGCCTTTTTTATCGGTGCTGCCGTGCGCTTTTAGAATAAAAGGATGATTATGAAAGCCGTTCCGAAGAAGATTACATATTTCGTTTTTCGAGGACGGAATGACCATGTCATACTTTACTTTTTCCTGTTTCCAAGCTTCCTCATGTGCTGTATCGTAGTTATAGGTCATAATGCCTTTAGGATTCAGCTTAGTGATTGCCTTATGCGTCTCAGTCGTTTTTTGTCCCGCTGTCGTAACCAGTTTACTTAGTATTTCATCAAATAGTTTGTGGTCGATTTTCCGTAATTTGGAAGAAGCCGTAACCAATTCGTCGCCCGAACAGGGCTGTTTGGTGGGCAGCATTTTCCGATCAAGAACAGTTTTAATCAGGCTTCTATCGCGTTCACTCAAGCTACTACTATTACCATCAGATAATGACTTCATCAAATCTGAAAACTCCTGAAGCTCGTCATTTCCGTGCTCATCAAGCAAATCTGAGATGATTTTTTCATCTTCATCACTAAAATGAATACTCGGGTTGTCTTTCATAGTCTTATATATCCGGGACACAAGAGTGTACCAATCAGGGAGCTGTTCCCCATAGACATTTTTTAGCTCCTTAGAAATCCCTGCTCCAGTAAGGCAGATCATGTTTCCTTTGGCAACCATATCGCACAAATCCCAGAATACTGGGTCTTCTCTCCAGTCAAAATTGCACATATTATTTCCTCCTTTGTATTCTATTACGTTGACTACAACAATATATTATTGTTTGATCCTATTGTCAAGCAAAAACCGCAAATGTTTCTCCATGATCTATCATATTAAACGGATTTATGATATAATGATAAAGCAACTGGCGCAAAGCTCAGTCGCGAGTCTCGGCGAACCTCGAAGTACAAAACACCAAGGTTTAATATGATGAGCTAAGAATACTCTTTCAGGAAAAAATGTGAGGTGGCTTATGAATATCGCGGTATATTGCGGAACGAGTGTTGGAAACGATCCGGTTTATCAAGAATGCGCCAAAGAATTGGGGTTATGGATGGCCGGCAATGGTCATTCGCTAATTTTTGGCGGAGGTAACATCGGGTTGATGGGCGTCGTGGCAAAACATGTTTTTGAAAACAGCGGGCGTGTTATCGGCGTTTTACCTAGCAATATTGATTTTATTACTGCCAGGCCGCAACCATATTGTTCCGAAATCATTACCGAAGCAGATCTGGCAGCAAGAAAACAAAAAATGCTGGAGCTCGCGGATGCATATATCGCCCTTCCCGGAGGAATAGGCACATTGGATGAAATCACAGAGGTCATGACCCTGATCAAAATCGACAAAATCAAAAAACCCGCAGTTCTCTATGATATCCATGGCTTTTACTCGCCTTTCAAGCAGACGATCCAAAAGATAATACAATGCGGCTTTATGGTAGATCAGGACTTGAAACGCATCCTTTTTTCAGACAATTTGGAAGATATAGAAGCTTTTTTATTGTCTTTCCAATAAGGGATAGTGTTTAGCCAAAACCCATCCTTTTAGAAAACATCCACTGACAAATCCAGGGAAATTTCACATGCGAGCAAACCCCTATATTCTCTTCAAGTTCCCTCGTAGGCGCAATATGATCTATCTATTGCGCAGGATAGTTACTTGCCCCCGTAGACGGGTTATCGTTGATTTTCCTCAATATATTAGCTATTCAGCTTGTACTTGGGGGTGAAAAACGTGTTCAAATCCTCTGAATCGAAGCACCTATTCGGCTTGTTGATTATTCTTCGATTAACAGCTTTTGCGCAGTATCCTGTGGTAAACCAACCATTTGCAGCAAATCTTCAAATTCTTTCCGCTTTTCAGCAATCAAGGCTTCGTCTCCCTCAAAAGCCTTTGAGAAACAGTAAAGGGAATTCCGTAAATTGGAAAGGCCGTTTACCATATCGCCAATAGACAATTGCAGCGTTCCTTTCGCTTGCAGCAGCATCCCGTGATCGTAGGAATGCGGATTCACATCCCGAATGAGCTGTTCCGCTTTTTCCAGTCCGGTCAGCCCTTTTTCCGGCTCTCCCATATCACCCAGAAGCATGGCATAATTGATGATCTGCGTATAGCAGTCATGGTATTCTGTCAAGTGGTATTCTTCCAGGATACGCATGGCGGTTTCCATATGCTGTTTGGCAAGGGCATATTCGTGCAGTATACGGTAGGTGCCGCCGAGATTGGCGTTCACGTTGGAAGCCAACAGCGCGTTATCTTTGTTTATTTCCGGCAGCAGGGTCAGCGCCTGCTTCATCAGCTTGATACTCTCCTGCGGATCTTCTGTCATCTGCGCCTTGCAATCCAAAAGGAGGGCACGGTCTCTGTCGGTTCCATCTTTGATTCGCGCACTCAGTTCATTGAGGATTTTCTG
>JAUNMW010000228.1 GCA_030537395.1 Clostridia bacterium
GGATATCCGTTGGGTTCAGGCGGAAAACGGGTGTGCACCTGCTGGGCGCGCCCTTCCTTCAAATCCTGATCGATGGCGTCCCAGATAAAATTCGTGCGTTCGTTCTCGTTTTCCATGCGCCAAACCTCCTTTTTGTGTTCGTGAAATCGCGCATCATGAGGCGCTTGCATCATTATAGCCAAAAAAGGGCAAAAAGACAAGAGATTCTGAAGGATTTTCAAGTGAAATAAAGATTTCCCCGGCAAAATCATTGGCGTGATATCAGAAACAGTGGCATCCTGTCCATGAATCTGCTATAATTCATATGGAACCGTATGGATTCCATCCTCCCTGAATCACCCCAATCGAACCCTTACCGCGAGGTGATCCCATGTATCTGAACGCTTTTTATTTCCCCGACGCGGAGCAGGAAGCCGATTTTATGTTCGCCCTGAAAACCACCTATGATCAATCCGTGTATCCTTACGGCGTGCTGCCCAAAGCCGGATTGACGGAAATCATCTTCCGCCCCATCACCATTCTTTACGGCGGAAACGGCAGCGGCAAAAGCACGGCGTTGAACGTGATCGCGGAAAAGCTGGGTATGATTCGCGGCAGCGCATTCAACCGCACCCGATTTTTTGAAGCATATGCAAGCGCCTGCAAGGCTTCTTTGGAAGAACCCATCCCGCCCAAAAGCCGCATCATCACCAGCGATGAGGTGTTCGATATGATGCTGGACATCCGCGCGGTTAACGATGGAATCGCGCTGAAGAGGGACCGGCTTGCGGAAGATTATTATGAATTGAAGCGGGAAAAGTTCCAAATCAAAAGCCTGGAAGATCTGGAGCATCTGCATAGGATCAACCAATCGCGCAGCAAAACGCTGAGCCGCTTTATCGCCGGAGAATCCGGCAAAACGATTCGGGAAAGATCCAATGGAGAAAGCGCCTTGATGATCTTTCAAGGAAAAATGGAGATGGACACCCTTTGCCTGCTGGACGAACCGGAAAACAGCCTGAGCCCTGAGAATCAAATGATCCTGGCGGATTTTCTGCTGGAATCCGTAAGGTACTGCGGCAATCAATTGGTGATCAGCACCCATTCCCCCTTCCTGCTGGCCCTTCCCGGGGCGAAAATCATTGATCTGGATAATCATGCCCGGATCGCTGAAAGCTGGACAGAGCTGAAAAACCCCCGGCTGTATTATGAATTTTTCAAAAAGAACGAAACGGAATTTGAAGCGTGAATAACAGGATCACATAAGTAAAAAACCGGGGAGCGGATGAAAACGCTTCCCGGTTTTTCGTCGCTTTGATTGATCAATAGGCTTTTGCGAAATACATCACTTTCGTAGCTTTCCGTCCGCAGCAGACGCAGGTATCGCCGATGGGGGTCTGATCGAAGGGCATATTGCGGGAGGTGGCGTTGGTTTCCTCCTTGATCTTGTCCTCGCAGGCCCGGTCGCCGCACCACATGGCGCGGGCATAGCCGCCTTCCACCTGGGCTTTCAATTCTTCGTAGGTATGCACGTCCTTGGTATGGGCCAGACGGAATTCATCAGCGATTTTGTACATGTTCTGCTGAATATCCTCCAGCAGTTTTTTCAACTCTTCCGCCAGATTATCCAGAGAAACAGTGCTCTTTTCAAAGGTATCCCGGCGCATCACGGTGGCCACGCCGTTTTCGATATCCTTGGGACCGATTTCCACGCGGACAGGCACGCCTTTGAGCTCCCATTCATTGAACTTCCAGCCGGGAGACACGTTGTCCCGGTCGTCCAGCTTCACGCGGATGCCGGCAGCTTTCAGGGTGTTGAAGGCTTCTTCGCACTTTTCCATCACGCCGCCCTTATGGGCCGCGATGGGCAGGATCACAGCCTGGAAGGGGGCGATCATGGGAGGCAGCTTGAGTCCACGCTCGTCACCGTGAGTCATGATAATGGCGCCGATCAGACGAGTGGAAACGCCCCAGGAAGTTTCATGGCAGTATTCCAGCTTGCTGTCCTTGCTCAGATACTGGATATTGAAGGGTACGGCAAAATTTGTGCCGAAGTTGTGGCTGGTGCCGGCCTGCAAAGCCTTGCCGTCCTGCATCATAGCTTCCACGGAGTAGGTGGCCCGGGCCCCGGCAAACTTTTCCTTATCGGATTTTTGCCCCGCGAATACGGGGATGGCCAGATTCTTTTCGCAGAACGTCTTATATACGTTCAGCATCATCTGGGTTTCTTCCTCCGCTTCCTCGGCAGTGGCGTGCACGGTGTGGCCCTCCTGCCACCAGAATTCGGCGGTGCGCAGGAAGGGGCGGGTAGTCTTCTCCCAGCGCATCACGCTGCACCACTGGTTGTATTTGAGGGGCAGATCACGATAGGATTGCACCCACTTGGAAAACATGGTGCAGAAAATGGTTTCGCTGGTGGGACGAACAGCCAAGCGTTCCTGGAGCTTTTCCGTACCGCCCTGGGTGACCCACGCTACTTCGGGTGCGAAGCCTTCCACGTGATCCGCTTCCTTCAAGAGCAGGGATTCGGGAATCAGCATGGGCATAGACACATTTTCGTGTCCCGTTTCCTTGAACATGGCGTCCAATTGTTCATGGATCAGTTCCCAAATGCGGTTGCCGTAGGGTTTCAGCGCCATACATCCGCGCACAGGGGTATAGTCCATCAAATCGGTCTGGGTGACCACGTCGGTATACCACTGGGAGAAATTTTCATCCCGGGGGGTAATGTGCTGCACGAATTCCTGTTTCTTTTCCTTTGCCATGTTTATTTCCTCCTCTAATTGCCCGCACGCCCTGCGCTTCGCTTGCGCGTGCTATTTCACTTCTCTGGGGTTGACGCATGCCGCGTCACAAACCTGAAGGTTTGTTCCTAAAAAACCCCCCGTTCCTTTGCAGGGACGAAGGGCTGCTTCGCGGTACCACCTTGCTTGGCGCATGCGCGCCCGGCTTTCATCGTTCTGTAACGGGAACGCCCGGCGGGGATTGGCCGCTGGCCCACGGGCGGGCTTGCCTGCCTTGCGCGCCTTTCAGCCTGGGGCGCGCTCTCTGCCATTGGCGGCATGATCCCGTGCATTGCCTGTAAACAAAGGCATTATATACCAAGTTCCGGGAAATTTCAACAGTTTGAAGAAATTTCATCGGTTTTCTGTGCTTCTTTTGTTTTTCTGTTCCCGGACTTGTTTGATGGGAATTATTTTGATATAATGTAAAGACTGCTTATTCAACTGGAAGAAGCAGCTTACTGACAGCCAAAGGTGACGCTCATTCATGAAAACAACCATTCAGCGCGTTTCCTTTCCCAAGGGCCGAAGAATCCTGATGATCAGCGATATCCACGGCCATGCGGACGGATTGCGCGCCATTCTGAAACAAGCTTCCTTCTCTATCAACGACATTCTGGTCATTGTGGGCGATCTGGTGGAAAAAGGCCCTAAGAGCCTGGACACCATCCGGCTGGTGATGGACCTGTGCCAGAATTACACCGTCTATCCCCTGATGGGCAATGTGGATTTGTGGCGGTGGGAATTTTTGACAAGCAATCATCCCGATACCTGGAAAGAAATGGCTTCTTACTCGCTGAAGGCCAAAGGATGGTGGGGCGGCAGCCTGCTGCACGAAATGTGCGCGGAACTGGGAACAGATTTATCCGAGAATACGGATATTGTTTCTCTGTTTCCCGAAATACAGCGGCATTTTTCCAAAGAGATCGAATTTCTTGGCGGCCTGCCCACCATCCTTGAAACGCAGCGCATGATTTTTGTTCACGGTGGCATCCCCCACGAACGGCTGAATGAATTGGAAGGAACGGATGCTTTTCCTATCCTGAAATTCGATGATTTTTATTCCACCGATTTGTCTTTTCAAAAATATGTGGTCGTGGGGCATTGGCCGGCGGTGCTGTACAGCAAAACATATCCGGTTTTCAGTCCGCTCATGGATCACAAGCGCCGCATCATTTCCCTGGACGGGGCCTGCGGGGTGAAGTACGAAGGGCAATTGAACCTGCTGTCCATTCCGGACTGGCAAAGCAATGATTTTACCCTGTACACCTGGGATCACCTTCCCACCATCACAGCGTTGGATAATCAGTCCCCTTCCCCCGCTGAGGAAGCCCGCTACATCCGTTGGAACGATCACGCGGTGGAATTGATCCGCAGCGGGGAAGAAATGTCCATGGTCTGCTATCACCATCGGCCCATGGAGGTGCCCACCCGGTACATTTTTGATCACGATGGAGTACTGAGCTGCTCCGATACCACGGATTATGTGTTGGAGGTTTCTCCTGGCGATCAGCTTTACTTGATTCTGCGCCTGAAAAAAGGCTGCTATGTAAAGAAAAATAGCATTTCCGGCTGGTATTTCGGCCGGTACAAAATGAACGAGGTGACATAAAATGAAGCTTTGGGGCGGCAGGTTTCAGAAGGAAACCAATCATATGGTGGACGATTTTCATTCCTCCATTTCCTTTGACAAGCGGCTTTTTGCCCAGGACATCCAGGGCAGCATGGCGCACGCCAAAATGCTTTGCAAACAGGGCATTATCACCACAGAGGATGAAGCGGCCATTCAGGAAGGTCTAAAAAGCATCCTTGATGATATGCAAGCGGGAAAAGTGGATTTTCCCCCTGAAAGCGAAGATATCCACATGCTGGTGGAGCAAATTCTGACGGAACGCATCGGCGAAGCGGGCAAACGCCTGCACACCGGGCGCAGCCGCAACGACCAGGTCGCCACCGATATGCACCTGTATGCCATGAACACCTGCGATGACACCATAGCCCTGCTTGCCGAGCTGGAAGATACCCTGCTTATGCTCGCGGAAAAGCACGCGGGCGACGTGATGCCGGGCTACACCCATCTGCAGCGGGCCCAGCCCATCACTTTGGGGCATCATTTCATGGCCTACTTTGAAATGTTCAAGCGGGATATGATCCGGGTGCGGCACGCCAAAGAAGCAGCCGACTGCTGCCCTCTTGGCTGCGGAGCCCTGGCCGGGACCACCTATCCGCTTGACCGGGAATTCACCGCTGCAGAACTGGGCTTTTCCAATGTAAGCGCCAACAGCCTGGACGGGGTCAGCGATCGGGATTTCCTGCTGGATTATCTGTCCGCCGCCTCCATCGGCATGATGCATCTGTCCCGTTTCTGCGAAGAATTGGTGCTGTGGAGCAGCCTGGAATTCGGATTCCTGACCCTGGATGACGGCTTTGCCACCGGCTCTTCCATGATGCCCCAGAAGAAAAACCCCGACGTAGCCGAATTGATTCGGGGCAAAACGGGCCGGGTGTACGGCGATTTAACGGCGCTGCTGACCGTGATGAAGGGAATCCCCCTGGCCTATAACAAGGATATGCAGGAGGACAAGGAAAACTATTTCGACGCCCGGGACACCTGGATGAAGTGCCTGCATGTATTTACCGAAATGCTGAAAACGGCTTCTTTCCGGGTAAAGAACATGGAAATGAGCGCAAACGCGGGCTTTGCCAACGCCACCGACTGCGCGGATTATCTGGTCAAGCGCGGCGTGCCCTTCCGGGACGCCCACGCCGTATCCGGAAGGCTTGTAGCCCATTGCCTGGAAAAGGGCTGTGCGCTG
>JAUNMW010000229.1 GCA_030537395.1 Clostridia bacterium
TAGCCCCCAGCGTACCCCTTAGTCGGGACTAACTAAGTAATTTAAAGGGCGCTTTCATTGCTTTAGAAGCATGATGGTTATTTCGCCATAGCCTGGGTCAGCTCCCAGCCCCAGTTGATTTCCTTCTGATGGCTGACGGCGTAGGGGCCGGTTTGCTCGGCTTCGCTCATCACCCGGGGGAAGTGCAGGCAGATATGCCCTTCCAGATCGTTGTTGGGGGTATGATCCACCTCGTGGCCGTGGCTGTGGATGGAGGCGATGAACACCTGGCCATTGGGGAAGATGACCCAGACGAACTTAGGGGTCCAGGTGTTCACGCCCACCATCCTGTTCAGGATGGCGGTGTCCGCTGCGGTGGGCGTTTCGGAATCGGCGTGCTTGCCGAAGGAGAACATATGCAGATTGAAATGCAGCCCGGTTTCGGGATCGTAGATCACCACGTCCGGCATCTTCCTGGCGATATCCCGAATGACGGAATACCAATTGGCGTACTGCACCTGGGAAGCACTGGGGGTCACAAAGCCCACGGAGGTGACGGGGGCAGAGACGCTGCCGTTTGGAACGGCCACGGTGCCGGAGGAGGACACGGCGCTGCTGGAATTCAAGCGGTTCAGGGTCATGGAGCCCGCCACGCCGTCGGCGGTGAGGCCGTTGGCTTTCTGGAACCGGACCACAGCGTTATAGGTGCGTGGACCGTAAATGCCGTCGGCGGCGGTCAGATAGCCCAGCTGCACCAAACGCTGCTGCATGGCTTTCACCGCCGTGCCCGTATCGCCGGAGCGAAGCAGCGTGGCGTTGATGGAAGCCGTGCTGCCGGAGGAGGCAGGGGCCTGGGTGGGTACGGGGGTGGCGGCGGATACAACGCTGCCGCTCACATAGAGCTTATTCAGGGTCTTGGTGCCCGCCACGCCGTCGGCGGTGAGGCCGTTGGCTTTCTGGAACCGGATCACGGCCTGGGCGGTGGAGAACCCGTAATTGCCGTCCACGGCGCCGGTGTAATAACCCAGAGTCTTGAGCCGGGTCTGCAGCGCGCTGACCAGCTCGCCGCTGCTGCCGGTTTTCAAGGTCTGCAGAACGGGCGCGGGCGTGAACATCACATAGGGCGTGGGCGACGCGGCCACGGCGATGGGGGCTGCGGTATATGCGGGCACGGCGGCGGCGGAATACAGCGCCTGCTGCGTCGCCAGGCCGGCGATGCCGTCGGCGGTGAGGCCGTTCTTTTTCTGGAATTCCTTTACAGCCAGGATCTCGTCGCTGTTGTATACGCCGTCGGCGGTGCAGGTGTAATAGCCCAGCTCCATCAGCCGGTTCTGCAGCTGGGTCACGGCCAGGCCCCGGGTGCCGCTGCGCATCACGATCACGTTCTGGGCGGTCAGGGGCGTGGAGACGGGCACGGGCGCGGCGGTGACATAAACGGGAACATACGCCGTGGGCTGGGCCGCGGCGGACAGCAAACTCAGCAGCTGCAGGGTTTTCTTGCCCGCGATGCCGTCCACGGTCAGGTTGTGGGCGGTCTGGAATTTCTTCACCGCGCTGACGGTGGCGTTATCGTACACCCCGGTGGGAGTGACGGTATAGAAGCCCAAAAGCTTCAGATTGTTTTGCAGTTCGGTCACTTGGTCGCCCTTTTTGCCGGAAGTGAGTTCCGCCACGGCATGATTGGGCAGGGTATTTACAGTGGTTTTCTTGCCCCGGGCGTTGTAGGGCCTGCCCTCAAAAATCAATTTCTGCACTTCGGGGGTGGCGATGCCGTCCTGCTTGATGCTGTTCTTTTTCTGGAAAGCCTTCACCGCCGCCACAGTGGTGGTGCCGTAGGAGCCGTTCACCGTGCCGGAATAGAATTCCAGCTCCTTTAAAGCTTCCTGGAGCACCGTCACGTTCTTCCCCATGCTGCCGGACTGCAGATAAGCGTAATTCTGCTGGGCTTCGGCGTCGGTGCTCAGGGAAGCGCCGGGAGCGTACTGGCTGGGCACCACCGCGTATTCGGATACGATGTAGCCCGTTTTGCCGTTATAGGTCACATGCAGATAATCGCCGGAAATGGCCAGCACGGAAATCTCCGCGCCTTTGGGTATAGTAAGCAGGCGGGTGGAGGAGGTGGACGCCGCCTTGCGCAGGTTGACGGAGGAAGTGGTGTATGTGGTAAAGGGGAAGGAAGCCGCGGAGGAAATAGGCGCGTTGGTGGGAATGGGCGTGGGGGTGGGGGCCGCCTTGGGGGTGGCCGTGGCCTTGGCCGCCAAAGCAGCGGCGGAATACAGCAGCGCCTGGGTGGCGGCGTCCGCCTTGCCGGATTGGGTGAGGCCGTTCTTTTTCTGGAAAGCTTTGATGGCCGATACGGTGCCGCTGCCCGCCGCGCCGTCCACGCTGCCGGTGTAATAGCCCAGTTCCTTCAGGCGGGTTTGCAGCTTCACTACCGCTTCGCCTTTGCTGCCGGAGGATATGACCGCCCCTTCGATGGGAGCCACGGTTTTCACCGTGGCGGCTTTTCCCTTGCTGTTTTTGGGGGAACCTTCATACAGCAGGGCCTGGGTGGCCGCGTCGGCGGAGCCGGACTGGGACAGCCCGTTCATTTTTTGAAACGCGATCACCGCGCTGCGGGTGCCGGCCCCGTAGCTGCCGTCGATGGAGGAGGTATAGAACCCCAACTCCTTCAGCGCGCTTTGCAGCGCCTTGACCGCGTCGCCGCTGCTGCCGGAATACAGCAGCGTGTAAGAGGAGGATGCGGCCTGCCCGTTCGGCGCGGGGGTGACGGCGGGCAGGGATACGCTGCCGCTGATCAGGTTCAGGTACTGCTTCAGGGCGTACCCCTGCACTCCTTCATAAATGGCGATATAATAGCTGCCGCTTTCGCCGGTGATGATCACCATGTCCCCGGCGGGAATGGTAAGCAGCACGGTGGCGCTGCTGCTGGGCTGCTGGCGCAGGCGCAGGCTGGCGGTGGTGTAGGCCGTTTGGGGGTAGGTTTCGCCCCGGGCGGCGGGCACGGTTCCCAACAGCAATACGAAAGCTGCCAGCAAAGCAAGCATCCGGTGAAGCAAGGAATTACGCATGGTTCCATCCTCCGTACAAAACGCGGCGAGCCGCGCAAAATGTTGATATAGGAATACAAGTTTATTTTATTTCAATTCCGTAACAATGTCAAGAATATTTTCATAAATACGTAATATATTTGAAATAATTTTTCAGAAGATTCATGCTTTCAGGCGCTGCGTTCAATTCCGATAAAAAAGTATGGGTGAGAGGAAAAAACGGGATCAATCAGGAAATGGTGCTGACAGAGAAAAGCAGGGATCATCCGTTTTGGGGTTATTTTTTCCCTTTCTGTGCACAATAAGCCCGGAAGGGGTGATTGCTCAGTGAAACGAAAAATGGCGGTATTTGCCTTGGCTTTCTTTGTTTTATGCGCGGGGATGAACGGGGCCCAGGCCGCCGTGGCCTGGGGGGATAAAGGATCGGACGTGATCAGGATTCAGCAGCGGCTGCGGCAGTATGGCTACATGGACGCGCCTGCGGACGGTATTTTCGGCCAGGCCACCTATGACGCGGTGGTGTGGTTTCAGCGGAAAAACGGGCTGCGGGCGGACGGCGTAGTGGGGCCCGCCACCGCCGCGGCGCTGGGTATTTCCTTAGGCGGCGCCGACGGCAGCATGGCGGCGGGCGCTTACAACGAAAGCGAGATTTATACCCTGGCCCGGCTGGTGCACGCCGAAGCCCGGGGGGAGCCCTATGTGGGCAAGGTGGCCGTGGCCGCCGTGGTGCTGAACCGGGTGCGGTCCGCGGCCTTTCCCAACACCATCAGCGGGGTGATTTATCAGGCCGGGGCATTTGACTGCGTGGCGGATGGGCAGATCAATCTGGCCCCCGACAGCGACGCCCTTCGGGCCGCCCGGGACGCTATGAATGGCTGGGACCCCACCGGCGGCTGCATTTATTATTACAACCCCGCTACCTCCACCAGTTCCTGGATCTGGAGCCGGGAAGTCAGGCTGGCAATCGGGGCGCACAATTTTGCTGTTTAATGAGCCCTTTAAATTACTTAGTTAGTCCCGACTAAGGGGTTACGCTGGGGGCTACGCGCCCCCAGCGTAACCCCTTAGTCGATACTAACTACGTAACTTAAAGGGCTCTATAAACAACACTTACCGTTATTGATAAGAAGGAGAATGTGTTCATGAAATCCAGGTTGCTTTGGGGCATTGTGGCGCTGGTGATCGCGCTGGGAGTGGCCTCCGGCATGGCGGTGCGTTCGATGATCCGGGCGGACCGGTATGAATCAAGGCTGAGGGAGGTATATGATGGGGCGCTGCTGTCCGCGCTGCGGCAGATGGAGGATATGCAATTGGCCCTGAGCAAGGCGCTGCTCAGCGGCGACAGCGGGGCGGAAGCGGAATACCTGAATCAGGTGAGCGCCGGCGCGGCCCAGGTGCAGCGCAGCCTGAGCCTGCTGCCGCTTTCGCACACGGCAGCACAGAACGCGGTGAAATTTGCCAACCAGGCGGCGGATTACAGCAGCGTGCTCATCCGGACCGGGCAGATGACGGAGGAGGACGCGCAAACAATCGGCTCCTTGATCGCGGCGTGTGAGGAATACGCCGCGGCCCTGGCGCAGGCAAAGGAAAGTCTGTCCGCCAAGGCTGTGGCGGGAGGGGACCCCTTCTATCCATCCCAGGCGGCGCTGGAAGCTCCTGCTTATGACAGCGCCGTTTCCTATCCCACACTGATTTACGATGGCCCCTTTTCCGATGCCCGGAAAACGGGAAGCGCGCAGGCTTTGGGGCCCAAGGCCGTTTCCCTGGATGATGCGCTGCTGATCGCCCGGGATTTTGCGGGCAGCGAACGGGTGCAGGGTATATCCGTCGGCGCGGAAATGGGAGGCGATATTCCCTGCTGGGGCGTAACGCTGAACTGCGGCGATGTGACCCTCCAGGCCGCGGTGACCAAGCAGGGCGGGAAGGTGCTGTGGATGGCCCCGGACACCGCAGATTTTGCCGCCCAGCGAAGCGTGGAGGAATGCCGGGAAAACGCGCTGAAGTTTTTGAGCGAGCGGGGCTATGAAAACATGCAGGCCACGTATTTTCAGGTGTATCAGGGAGTGGCGGTGATCTCGTTTGCCGCCACCCAGGGCAGCACCCTTCTGTATCCCGATTTGATCAAGGTGCAGCTGCGGCTGGACACTGCTCAGGTGGTGGGCATCGAAGCCCGGAACTATTTGCAGAATCATTCCGCCCGTGGCCCTTTGATTCCAAGCCTGACAGAAGACCAGGCTCGGGAACGGGTGGGGGAACGATTGAAAATCGATTCCGCCCGCCTGTGCCTGATCCCCACCGACGGCGGGGAAAAGCTGTGCTATGAGTTTCAGGGCGAATTTGCCGGCCACATGTATCTTTCCTATATCAACGCCCTGGATGGCCGCCAGGAACAGCTTCTAAAGGTGGTGGAGGGCGAAACGGGGCTGGAAGCGGTATAACGAAGAAAGCTTTAATGAGACCTTTAAATTACTTAGTTAATCCAGACTAAGGGGTTACGCTGGGGGCTACGCGCCCCCAGACCTGCGCCAGGGCCTGTTGTCCG
>JAUNMW010000230.1 GCA_030537395.1 Clostridia bacterium
ACTCTTAACTCTCAACTCTCTTTTGGCCTAAAGCTTTCTATAAATGCTCAAAGCAGAACAGTTCCCATCCCTAAAAGTCAAAAATTCCCCGTCCAAAGCGCTTCTGGCCGCCAAAATATACTTGGCGGTATCCAGCGGATTCACGCCCCGGCGGGGCATGATTTCATGAACGTCCGGCGGCGCGTCCCGGTACCCCAGCAAGGATACTGTCATACCGCCCCGTCCCCCGGTGAATTGCAGCAGGCTTTCCGAATAATCCATGGAGGTGGCGGCGGGCAATTCCGCCGTGACGCGCAGCATGCCGCCCGCCCGGACGGATTCCACTACCTTGCCCCGCATTTTGGTCATATCGCTCAGCACCCGTCCCCCGGCGCTTTCCGGCACGGTGATATGGGCCTCCAAAATGGGCTCCAGCAGCCTGGTGCCGCCCCGGCGAAGCCCGTCCATCACCGCCATGGGGGTGGCCACGATGAAGTCCAACGGATGGGTATGGATTTCGTGGTAATTGCCCTCGATCAGCGTCACCCGCACGTCCGTCACCTGCCAGCCCATCATGCCCTGTTTCAGGGCCAGGGGAATGGCCTGCTCCACCTGATGCTGGTAGCGGGGCAGAATATCCCGCGGCGCTACCACGGAACGGAATTCCACCCCGCTGCCCCGGGGCAGGGGCTCGATCAGTACCTTGATCACCGCCCAGCAGGGCTTGGGCATGGTATAGGCCACGAACCCTTCGCAGGGCGCGGCCACCGTTTCCCGGTAAATCAGCTGGGGCGGAGAAAAGCGGCAGGGCATGGAAAAGCGGGTGCGCAGGGTTTCATCCAGGATTTCAAGCTGCATTTTGCCCATGGCCCGGATGGTGGTTTCCCGGGTTTCCTCGCTGAACGCGGCGGAAAGAAGCGGATCCTCCCCGGACAGCTCCATCAAAGCTTTGCGCACTTCCTGCTCTTTTCCTTTTTCCTCCGGCGTCACCCGGGCGGCCAGCAGCGGCTCCCGCAAGGTGCCCAGTTCCATAGGCCGGGGCAATAGGCTTTGATCGCCCAGTACCGTGCCCACCGGCAGATCGGAAAGGCCGTACACCACGCCGATGTCCCCGGCAGCCAAATGGCCCGTATCCTGGCCCCGGCCATCCGGGGTCCACAGGCGAATCTGCGTAATCTTCCGCTGGTTGTCCCCCACCGTAACGGCGTCCCGGTTCTGCAGTTTTCCCGAGAACACCCGCACATGCACGCCCCGGCCCAAAAGCGGGTCCTGGCTGGCGGCGTACAAAATGGCGCAAAGGGGGCCCTTTTCCTCTCCCCGGGGCGGAGGCAGCAGATCGATCACCGCGTCCAGCAGGGCGGGGATGCCTTCATCCTTGAGGGCGGACCCCGCCAGGGCCGGATAGGCTTCTCCCGCTGCCATAGCCTTCCGGAGAAGCAGATACAGTTTTTCTTTGGGGTAGATCGTGCCGCTCAAATAATCCTCCGCCGCCCGGTCGTCTCCCTCGGCGATCAGGGCCATCATTTCCTCATCGTCGCCTAAAAAGCCGGCGTTGGGGCTCAGCAGTTCCTTAAATTCGGCCAAAGCCTTTCCCGCGTCTGCCCCTTCCCGGTCCGTTTTATTGAAAAACAGCAGGGTGGGAATCTGCGCTTTCCGCAGGGCCCGGAACAGCACCTCCGTCTGGGGCTGCACTCCCTCCGCCGCGCTGATCACCAAAATCGCCCCGTCGGGGGCCCACAGAGCCCGCTCCACCTCCGCGGCAAAATCGCTGTGGCCCGGAGTGTCGATCAGATTGATGTCCTCGCCCCGCCAGGCAAAATGGGTGCAGGAGGCCTGCACCGAAATGCCCCGCCGCCGCTCCACCGGCAGCCGGTCCGTATGGGCCGTGCCCGCGTCCACAGCGCCCCGCACCCGGATCGCCCCCGCGTGGGAAAGCAATTGCTCGCTGACCGTGGTTTTGCCCGCGTCCACATGGGCGAAAATGGCAATGTTGCGCATAAACCCATCCTTCCTCTCTCCCCTTGCGTCAGTATACCATATCCCCGCCCCGGGGGACAAGGCGGGAAGGAAGAATTGTTACAAATTCTTTTCAATTATATATAGAAATGCTTTCCTGCCTATGGTATAATAATCGATGTATTCTGCCTGGCAAATGACAGAAAGCAAGAAACGGAGTGATTTTTTCTTGGATACCCCCATCGGCGGTCTATTGCTGATACAAGTTGTTTTGATTGCCATCAACGCGTTTTTCGCCGCGGCGGAAATTGCCGTGGTGAGCTTAAGCGAAACCAAGCTGCGCCACAAGGCGGAGGAAGGAGATAAAAAATCCCAGAAGCTGCTGAACATGATCCTGGAGCCCTCGGGCTTCCTGTCCACCATCCAAATCGCCATCACCCTGGCCGGGTTCCTGGGCAGCGCCTTCGCGGCGGATAACTTCGCCGCGCCGCTGGTCACGCTGATCCGGGAAAAGTGGGGTTTCACCGCCCTCTCCGCCGGCGCCATGAACACCCTGAGCGTGGTGCTGATCACGCTGATCCTGTCTTACTTCACCTTGATATTCGGCGAACTGGTGCCCAAGCGGGTGGCCATGAAGGAGCCGGAAAAGGTGGCCCGGGCGGTATGCGGGGTCATCAATGCCGTGGCAAAGGCCGCCCGGCCCGTCGTATGGCTGCTCACCAAGTCCGTAAACGGGGTATTGCGCCTCTTCGGCATCGACCCTGCCGCCAATGAGGAGGAGGTCACCGAAGACGAAATCCGCATGATGGTGGATATGGGCGAGGAAAAAGGGGCCATTGAGGGCAACGAGCGGGACATGATCGAGAATATTTTCGAGTTCAATAACATGACCGCCGCCGACTGCATGACCCACCGCACCGACGTGACAGCCCTGCAGGTGGACGCCACCAACAAGGAAATCATGAAAACCATCATCGAAAGCGGCCGCAGCCGCTTCCCCGTGTACGGGGAGGACCTGGACGACGTGCTGGGCACCTTCACCACCCGAGACTATCTGCTGGCCTTGTCCACCGGCGGGAAAAAGACATTGCGGGAAATTCTGCGCCCCGCCTATTTCGTGCCCGAATCCGTGCGCACAGACGTGCTCTTTCGGGATATGCAGACCAAGAAAACCCACATCGCCATCGTGGTGGACGAGTACGGCGGCACCAGCGGCCTGATCACCATGGAGGATCTGCTGGAAGAAATCGTGGGCAATATTTACGACGAATATGACAAGCCCCTGCCCCAGGAAATCCAGAAGATCGGCGATCACCAGTACCGCATCGCGGGCGGGGCCCTGATCGAAGTGATCAACGACGCTCTGGGCCTGGACCTGCCCACGGGGCAGGGCTTTGAAAGCCTGGGCGGCCTCATTTTCAGCCGTATGATGACCATTCCCAAGGACGGCAGCCATCCGGTGGTGGAATGCTGCGGGCTGCGCATCCGGGCGGAGGAAATTGTGGATCGGCGGGTGGAATGGGCCACCGTGACGGTGCTGGACCCGCCCAAAGAAAATGAAGAAAAACCGGAAGAAAAAGAAGCGGAATAACGTCGTATGTTTATCTCATCGCAATTTTCACGCCGTGAACAAAGGAGGAAGCAAGATGAAATTTCGCAGTCTTATGGCAATCCTGACGGTATGCTGCCTGCTTTTTGCCAGCGTTCCCGCTCTGGCCGCTCCCACCCGGGATCAGCAGGCCCTGGAGCTGACCGTGGATGCAAACCTGGACAACATCCTGGAAATCGCCGTCAAAGCCTTTATGGGCCCCGAATGGATCAAAGTGCTGGAAAGCGCGCCGGCCGCGGCCAGCGTTACCAATGACGATCTGAGCGCGGCGGATTCAACGCTTGCGCTGCGGGCGCTGGCTTACGCCATGGCCTACACAGGGGAAGAAAAGGCGCTGGATAACCTGCAGGCTCGGGCGCTTATTGCCCAGGTGTATACCGATTGGCAGGAAAAGCTGCCTGACGCCGCCGCTGAAAAAGCCCTGGAAAAAACCGAAGCAGGCTGGGTCCTGCACAGGGAAGCCCTGGAAAACGGCTATCGGCTGGGCGTGTATCCCTATTCCGTGGAATTTGACGGCGTGAATGCCACGGTTCAGGCGGATATTTTCTGCTGCCCGTCTGAATACGATATTTCCGCCGACGGCATCCCGGAGGATGTGCTTACCTGGCTTTTGAACGGCGTTTTTTCCCTGCGCTTCACCCCGGAATCCCTTTTCGGCTACACCGTGAACGGCTATACGCTCTCGCCGTTTTATCTGGATGGAAAGCTGAATGCCTGGCAGGAAGCGGAAAACACCGAATTTGAGTATTCCGTGTTCGTTCCTTCCCATCTGGGCCTGGCGGATGATACGGCAGGCCGCAGGATTTGGCAAAGCGCCGATGGACAGGCAGTGCTGACCATCGAAGCAGAAGAAGGTTCCCTTTCCTTTGACGAAGCCCTGGCCGCGTTCCTCCAGGAGCACCCCGGCCAAACGGTGACGCAGCAGCGGCTGTTTGACGATTTCTACGCCTTCGCCGACGGCTCCTTTACCCTGATCGTGGTATCCGAAGCGCTGCCCTGGCACTACACCGTCACTTTTACCTTCCCCGCCGAGCGGCAGGCGGAATATGAATTCTATTCCGAAATCATCCGCAATTCCTTCAGCGCTTGGGGGATTTCCAATGGCTAAGCGGTTTTTGACGGCGCTGTGCGCCTTGCTTCTGCTGGCCGCGCCCGCCCTGGCTGAAGTGACGGTGGAGCGCGCGGAAGGGGAAGCCTACTTCCCCGATGAAAAAAATTGGGTGTACCATTTTTCCTACGCTTATCCGCGCCTGACCGGCGATGATTACACCACTGCCCTGATCAACGATACTTATGAAATGGCGCTGGATGAAATGGTGCAGCTGGTGCTGCCCATGTTTGCCAATTCGCCGGACATGCGCTTTGACGGAAAAAACGAAGTGACCCATGATTTCACCGTCACCTGCAATAATGGAAAGCTTCTTTCCATCCTGCAAACCAAGCTGCAATCCCGGGGTGGGGCGGGCGATATCCTGACCCTGGAGCCCCTGACCTTCGACGTATCCGGCATGTACGCCGGGGAAAGCCTTACCCTCCGGGGCGTGACCCTGATTTTGGGCGGGGCCGACCCGGAAAAGATAGAAGAGCTGGAGCCCGAGGACGCGCCCGCCCTGGCCCACATCATCGACGGCTCCTCCGGGGAAATGGCGCAGGCCCTGCTGCCCAGGCTGTACGCGGAATTTCAATCGCTGCAGGCCGACGGTGTGATTCAGGATCAATGGACCTTCCAGGACTTTGAGGACGAATGCTCCCCCGCCAATAACTTTTACGCGGACGATAACGGAAACCTGGTCTTCTTCTTCCCGCCCATGATGCTTTCCTCCCCTTCCTTCGATGTGCCCGCCTTCGCCTTCACTCCCCAGGAATTGGACGGCATTTTGGCCGATCTTTGGGAATAACCTTCCCGCGCATTACCATGCGGCGTCCTGCCGGATGGTAATTTTTCGTGGCTATTCAATTCGTTTGATGAGCCCTTTAAGTTACGTAGTTAGTATCAACTAAGGGGTTACGCCGGGGTTTCA
>JAUNMW010000231.1 GCA_030537395.1 Clostridia bacterium
GAAACAAGCAATCTCCCCTGTGGGGAGTTGCGCCGATTGAGGCTGCGGACAACAGACCCTGGCGCAGGTCTGGGGGCGCGCAGCCCCCAGCGTAACCCCTTTAGTACAAACTAACTGAGTAAGTTATTGAGCTCTTGAGCCGCTTAAGCACACGCTCCCTCTTCCTCCTGGGCCTGAGCGGTGTAGAGCTGATAGTACAGGCCGCGCTTGGCCATCAGTTCGTCGTGGCTGCCCATTTCGGCAATGCCCTTATGGCTGATATACAGGATGCGGTCGCAGTTTTTGATGGTGGACAGGCGATGGGCCACGATGATGCTGGTGCGGCCCTTGAGCATTTCGGCAATGCCCTCTTGGAGCAGCTTTTCGGTTTGGGTGTCAATGGAGGAGGTGGCTTCATCCAGGATCAGGATGGCGGGATTGGAAAGCAGGGTGCGGGCAAAAGCCACCAGCTGCTTTTCGCCCTGGGACAGGTTGTTGCCCCGCTCCTTGATTTCGGTTTGATAGCCCTTTTCCATCTTGCGGATGAATTCATCGGCCCGCACCCGTTTGGCGGCCTGACGCACTTCAGCGTCGGTGGCATCCAGGCGGCCGTAGCGGATATTATCCATCAGGGTACCGCTGAAAATGAAGCTGTCCTGGAGCATGATGCCCAATTGATGGCGCAGGCTGTGCAGCGTCACCTGGCTGATATCGTGGGTGGTGCCATCCTTGCCATGCAGCAGGATGCGGCCCCCATTCAGGTTATAGAACCGGCAGAGCAGATTGATAACGGTGCTCTTGCCCGCGCCGGTGGGGCCTACCAGGGCGATGCTCTCCCCCGCGTTCACATGCAGGTTCATGTGCTCCAGCACATTGATGTTTTCCTCATAGGCGAAGGTCACGTCCTCAAAATCCACTTCGCCGTTGATTTCCGGCAGGTCATGGGCGTCCGGGGCGTCGTCCACCACCACGGGCTCATCCATAGTTTCAAAAATGCGCTCCAGATAGGCGATATTGTTCACAAAGGAATTGTAAATATTCGCCAGGCTGGTGATGGGCTGCCAGAAACGGCGCACATACTGGCCCATGGCCAGGATGACGCCGAAGGACACCATCTTTCCCCCGCCCATCCAGTACACGCCGGCGATATACAGGAAGGTAAGCACCAGCTGGGTCATGGTTTCGCTCATGAGCCAGACGCTGTTGCTGATGTAAATCGCCCTGGTCCAGGCGGTGCGGCAGGCGTCCGCCAGGCGGCGCATGATGCCGATGTTCACTTCCTGCCGGTCAAACAGCTGGCTCACCCGTACGCCGTCAATGGATTCGGCCAGGTACGCGTTGTAGTTGCTGTTTTTGTTGCTCTGGTTCTGCCAGGCCTTGCGCTGCCGGGGCTTGATCAGAATGATGAAGCCCACGAAAAAGGGCAGGCCCGCCAATATGATCCAGGAAAGCCTGGCATCGGTGGTGAACATGAACACCACAATGAACATCAAATTCACGATTTCCAGGATCATATTGATGATGCCGTTGGACAGGATATCCGCCACCGAGTTCACATAGTTGATGACCCGGACCAGGATCTTGCCCGCGGGACGGCTGTCGTAATAGCTGAAGGGCAGCTTCTGCAGATGGGCAAACAGATCGCCGCGGATATCGTAAATGATGCGCTGGCTCACCTTGGCCATCATGCGGGAGCGGATGGTGTTGAACACGATGCCCAACCCGATCACACCCACAAACAGGATGGCCATTTTGCCAATCATGGCGGTGTCCTTATTGGGCACGGCCTCGTCCAGCACCCACTGGGTGATCTTGGGAATGAACAGGGAAGACACGCTGGCCAGGGCGCTGAGCAGCAGGGCCAGAAGCATCTTGTACTTATGCTTGGCAATGTATTTCCCGGCGCGCTTCAGATGCTTCCATTGAAACGGCGTTTCCAGTCTTTCGTCTACGTCAAATTTATTCCGCGCCATGTTACACCGCCTCCTCCATGGGAATGCCGTACTGCAGGCAATAGGTCTGCCAATAGTATCCCCGTTTTTCCAGCAGCTCCCGGTGAGTGCCCCGCTCGGTGATCCGGCCGTCCTGCAGAACCAGGATCAGGTCCGCTTCCCGCATGGAGGAAATGCGCTGGGCGATGATGAACTTGGTGCAGTCAAAAGGCAATTGCCGCAGCTGCGCCTGAATGTACTGCTCTGTTTCGCTGTCCACAGCGGAGGTGGTGTCGTCCATCACCAGAATGCTGGGCTTCACCGCCATGGCCCGGGCCAGAGCGATGCGCTGGCGCTGGCCGCCGGACAGGCCCACGCCCCGCTCGCCGATGATGGTATCGTAGCCTTCCGGCAGATGATCAATGAATTCCGCGGCGGCGGCCCGGCGGGAAAAGTCCTTGACCTCGTCCAGGGTCAAAGCCTGATTGCCGAAGGCCACGTTGCCCTCTACGGTGTCCGAAAACAAAAACACATCCTGGGTGGCCGTGCCGATGCCGCCGCGAAGCTGCTGCAGCTTCCATTGCCGCACGTCACAGTCATCCACCAGGATTTCGCCGCCCGACACGTCATAGAAGCGGGCCATCAGCTGGATCAGGGTGGTTTTGCCGCTGCCGGTGGGACCCATCACCGCCACAGTCTGCCCCGGCTGCACGGTGAAGCTCACATCCTTCAAAATGGGCTTGCCGTCCACATTGTAGGAAACATCCTTAAACTCGATTTTGCCCTTCATTCGGCCATGCTCCACCGCTTCATCGGAATCCGTGATGGAGGGCCTGCCGTAATGCAGCTCCATCACCTTGGCGGCGGAGGTGGAAAAGCGCTGCAAATCGTTCAGCAAATTGCCCAGCTCCCGCATGGGGTTGGACATGGCCCAGCTCAGGCCGGTAAAAATGGTCAGTTCGCCGGGGGTCAGTTCCCCGTTGATGATGAACACGCCGCCCAGGAACACCGTCACCAGCATCATGCCGTTGGCCAGCAGCTCAATGATGGGAAAGAAGCACAGCCACAGCTTGTTGATGCGCAGGTGCGCGTCCATGAACGCCTTGCTTTTTTCATCAAACCGCTCTTTTTCGTAATCCTCCCGGGCAAAGGCTTTCACCACCCGATTCCCCGCAATGTTTTCCTGGGCCGCGGTGTTCATATCCGAAAGCCGCTCCCGCATGAACACGAACCGGGGCCGGATATGCTTGGAGAATACTTTGGAAATCAGCAGCAGCATGGGCGTGATCAGAAGCATCATCAGCGTCAGCTTCCAGTTCACCAGAAACAGATAAACGCAGGCGAACAGGAACGTGCACACGCTGTCCACGATCCGGTAATCAATAAACGCCAGGAAATGGCGGCACCAATCCAGATCGGCGCTCATGCGGGTCATCAAATCGCCGGTGCGGTGATCGTCAAAGTACCGCATATCGTTGTACTGCAATTTTTCAAACAGCCCGGACCGCAGATTGTACACCACGTTCTGGGCGTCCTTTTCCAGCCAGATCACCATCAGGTACCGCATACCTTCCCGGCCCAGCTTGGCCGCCAGCATCAGTACCAGGATGCCCAGCAGGGGCTCCGGATTCTGGGCCATGATCACATCGTCGATCAGCCGCTGGGACAGCGCCGGGTTCACCAGCAGCAGCACGCAGGAAATGACGCAGATACAGATGGCGGCTATGTGCCGGGCATGATACCGCCTGTCCATATTGTCCCAAAGCCATTTGATCTGTTTCAGCAAAACCTTTACCTCTTCCCGCTCATATGAAACCCAAATGAGCCATGAGAAATTTACAACAGTTTTTCTTGATTTTCTACAGAAAATAGAATACAATTTCCTTGTAATACTGATTTTTCAACAATTCGCGGAAAGGAGTTGGTTCCATGACGGACAGAAACAGCGCCTTGCTGAAAATTTCCGGGGGCATTCATGCGGAAAGCAAGCTGCGGCCCGCAAACTACGCGATGAGCAGCCACCACTGCCACACGCCCTTTGAGCTGTTTTATGTGGAATCGGGGGCCTGCCGGTTTCTGATCGAAAACAATATGTACGATCTGCACGCCGGAGATTTCATTCTCATTCCGCCCCTGGCGCTGCATTATACCCGGTATCTATTCGGCGCGTGCCGGCGGGCGATCCTGTTCTTCGGCCGGGAGGACCTGGATGAAGCCACCCTTTCCTGCATGCCCCATCAAGCCGCGTTCTTTTCCGAGCCCCGTCTTTTTCAGGTGCCGGAAGCGCTGCGGGAAACCGTGGCCGTCCATCTGGGGCGGATGGTAACGGAAGAGAAAATCAGCGATATTCGCTCCCCCGCCCTTCTGCATGTGCAGCTGCAGGAGCTGCTGCTCTATTGCAGCCGCATCTGCACTTTTCTTCAGGATACCCCCGCTAATATTTACACCACCGACCCCCAGGTGCTGGAGGCCGCCCGCTACATCAGCAGCCATTACATGGAGAAAATCACCACCGCCGACGTGGCCGCCGCCGCGGGCTTCAGCCCCAATTATATGAGCCGCAAATTCCGGGAAGCCGCCGGTATCGGCGTGCATGAGTACCTGACCTTCATCCGCCTGCAGCACGCCGCCCTGGAACTGATTTCCACTGAGGATTCCATTACCGAAATCGCTTTCCGCTGCGGGTTTTCCGACAGCAATTATTTCAAGGACGCCTTCAAGCGCAAATATGGTCTGACCCCCCGAAGCTACCGGAAGAATACATGATAGAACGCGAAACATACAAAAAAATAAAGGATTGCGCCTGAGCGATTTCAGCTTCGCGCAATCCTTTTTTCATGTTCCTTTGCAGGCGTATCCAGCAGCAGCGTCCATTCAATCCAGCTGCTTCATCCGGCGCTCCAGCACATCGGGCGCGGCCACGGAATAGCCGAAAAAGCCCAGGGCCTTGCCCAACTCATAGTAATTTCCATGGTTATATGCCACCAGTTGGGCCTTGGAATAATGGATGCGGCCCGCTTCGTCCATCAGCTCCTGCTTTACGCCCATATGCTCGATCCGGCCCAGAAACAGATCGTGGCTGCCCAATTCCTGCACGGCGGTGACGCGGCAGGCCAGATAAATGGGGCATTCCTGGACCGCCGGCGCGATAAAGCCCGGTACGGCAACGGGGGTGAGACCGCAGGCGGCGAACTTATCCACATCCCGGCCCGATTTTACCCCGCAGAAATCCATAGCCCGCAGCTGGGGCTGACCCACTAAATTGATCACAAACTCGCCGGATTCCTGAATGATGTGATGGGAATAGCGCTCCTTCCGCACGGAAATGGAGCACATGGGCGGATCGGAGCACACCGTGCCAACCCAGGCCAGCGTGATGATATTGGGCTTCACTCCCGGCAGCGCGCAGGATACCATGACCGCCGGCACCGGCGCCAGCAGCGTGCCCGGCGTTAAGGATACGAAATCAGTTGCCATCGCTTTTCCTCCTGTGAATTTCTTATTGTTCTTCGTTATTGAGCCCTTTAAATTACTGAGTTAGTGCTAACTAAGGGGTTACGTTGGGGCTGTCCGCCCCAAACCCCGACCAGGGCGGTGACC
>JAUNMW010000232.1 GCA_030537395.1 Clostridia bacterium
CGGGAACAACGCTTTCTCATCCTACCAAGCATATTCCGCGATTGCGGGTCCAGGGCGGTCACCGCCCTGGTCGGGGTTTGGGGCGGACAGCCCCAACGTAACCCTTAGTCAGAACTAACCAAGTAACTTAAAGGGCTCTTTCAAAAGTATTCTGTTTTGAAACAAGCTTGGCCGCCCGTTCGTTCTATTTGATGAAGAACAGAAAAGGAGTTTTATCCGAATGAAACATTTTTTTGCTCTCCTGCTGATGCTATGCCTGCTGGTTTCCGCGCTGCCCGCGCTGGGGGAAGTGTATGTGAATAAAACCCCGCCGGAGGATTGGGAGACCCGGAACCTGCTTCGCGTGACCGTATTCCGCACCGGGGAGGGCGACTGCATGCTCCTGCAGGCGGGCGGCGAAAACATGATGATCGACGGGGGCCCCTACAAGTACCGGGAAAGCCTGCGGGACGCGCTGCAGGCCCGGAATATTTCCCATTTTAAATACCTGTTCAGCACGCATCCCCACGATGATCATATCGACGGATTGCGCATGATCATGTATTACGGCTTTGAAGTAGAGGAATTCGTGTCCATGTTTCCCAAGAATGTGCACGACACCGAGGGCAACCAGAAAAAAGCCATGGCTGTGCTGGACAAAATGCAAATTCCTTTCCGACAGATCGCTTACGGCGATGAATTGACCCTTGGCGGCGCGGGGCTGACCTTTTACTTCTGGCCGGAAGGAAGAACGCTGGACGCCCAGTGCTCCATCACCAAACTGATCTACGGCGACTGCTCCGCCCTCTTTACCGCCGACATCATCGGCGATGCCCAGCATCATTATCTGGAAACCCTGGACCCCGAAGTTCTGAAAGCCGACGTGCTGAAGGCACCCCATCACGGGCTCACCGCCATGGTGCCTGATTTCCTGACCGCTGTGGATCCCGCCTACATTTGGGTGACCAATTACAGCACCCGGGGCTACCGCATCAAAAACCAGGGCGATTTCCGCAAGCTTCCCGTCCAGTTTTCCGGCGACGGCACCATCATTCTGGAATGCGACGGCACCGATTGGTACATTCACCAAACGCTGAGACAATTCTGATCATTCAGGAAAAAAATGGGCAGAGGCTATCACGAAAGCCTCTGCCGTTTTATTTTCTTAACAATATCATCACGCTGCGTCGTCCATCGTCTGGGCGGTGCTGAGCATCCATTCGATATAAAGCCCGTAGCCCTGGGTGGGGTCGTCCACAAACACGTGGGTCACAGCTCCCACGATGCGGCCGTTTTGGATGATGGGGCTGCCGGACATGCCCTGCACGATCCCGCCGGTTTTAGCAAGGAGTTCCGGATCCGTTACCCGAATGATCATGCTTTTCTGAGCGGGGGCCAATTGCCGGGCCGCCTGAATGATTTCCACGCTGAATTCCTTCATGCCCTCTCCGTCAATGGTGGAAAGGATCGCAGCGGGGCCGATTTCCACCGTCTCCTGATAGCCTATGGGCAAGCCCTCCGGATAAAGGGGGTTCACATAAGGCGCGTCCATTCTGCCGTAAATACCCAGGGCCGTGTTTTCCTCAATGCTTCCCAGGATCATCTGACGGCGCAGGAATGTGCCCCGTAGCTCTCCGGGAGCGCCTTTCGCGCCTTTTTTAATGTCCACAATATCCGCCTGCAATAGCGATCCTGTTTTGATCGGAAGCAGCTTGCCCGTATCCCCGTCGTTAATGGCGTGGCCCAGCGCGCCGTAAGCCCCGTTTTGGGGATCATAATAGGACAGCGTGCCCACTCCCGCGGTGCTGTCCCTCACCCAGGCTCCCATCCGGTACAGGCCGGAGGTTTTGTCCATCAGAGGGGTCAGAAACACAGAATGGGAAACCCCGTCCCGGGAAAAGGTGAGCGACATGGCTTTGCCTTCTGAGGCCGAAACCAAATCGGTCAAATGCTGGCTGCCGTTCACGGGCTGACCGTTGACCGTTTTGATCACGTCGCCTGCCCGCAGTCCGGCAGCCTGAGCCGGGCTTTGGCCCGCCACATCGGAAACGCCTACCACCAGCACCCCCTGGGTGGACAGGGCCACGCCCACGGCCGCGCCGCCGGGCGCCAGCCGCCTCTCTTCCCCGGCGGTGACCCGCAGGCGGCCAATGGGAAACAGGCCGAACAGATTCACCGTCACCTCCGCTTCGCCCTCTTCCCGGGCGGACAGGGTGTTTTTTTTCAGCTCCAATCGCTCATCCTGGCTGCTGAGCACAGCCACGCCCATGTGAAGATCATAGGTTTCCCCCACGTTCAGGCGAAATGTGTCCGGCAGCGCCCGCAGCGCCTGAGATGTGGGAGAAAAAATCATCCAGGCTGTCAGCAGCAGCATCAGCGCACCTGAAATTTTTCTGAACCATCCAATGTTTTTCCTCATACCGATCTCCCCGCTTTGCTGTTTTCTGCTTCCAATATGCTTGTTTTTTCGCCTTCCTATGCTGGAAAAGAACACGCTGTTTGGCGCTTCATGGAAAATCAGGGAGAAAAAGCTCATATTTGTTCATTGGATAAATGTTCGTATTTGCATCCCATCATTTACCTTATCCGACATTTAACGGCCATCATTCTCACATGATTTCAAAAAATATCCGAACGTTCGTAATTTATTGAAAAAAATAATTCGTTTTTTATCTTGATATATTGATCATTTCATGCTATAATCGGTTTGATTCGTCCAACCGGGCGATGACTTTCTCTCGAAAGGAGCCAGGATTGGATGAAAAAAGTAGGCATCATCATGGGCAGCGACAGTGATTTGCCCGTGGTGCAGAAAGCGGCGGACACGCTGAAGGAACTGGGCATTCCCTATGAAATGCACGTTTACTCCGCCCACCGCACACCCGTGGAAGCCCGGGACTTCGCCCTGCACGCCGCGGAAAGAGGCTTCGGCGCGCTGATCGCCGCAGCGGGAAAAGCGGCCCATCTGGCCGGAGCCATCGCGGCCAACACCGTGCTGCCGGTCATCGGCATTCCCATCAAATCCTCCACCCTGGACGGCCTGGACGCGCTTTTGTCCACCGTGCAGATGCCCTCCGGCATCCCGGTTGCCACCGTCGCCATCGACGGGGCCCAAAACGCCGCCCTGCTGGCCGCCCAGATCATCGCCGTGGAAGACGCGGCCCTGTCCCAGAAGCTTTTGAGCCTGCGCCAGGCCGCAGCTGAAAAAGTATTGCAGAAGGACAGGGAGATTTCTTTCTTATAATCATGAAGAGAGTACAGAGTTCAGAGCGCAGAGTACAGTTTATATTGTGATTTCAGAAGGAAACTCAATCCATTGTTCAGACAAAACAAATCTGTACTCTGAACTCTGTACTCTGCTCTCTCTCCTCGCATTCCAATCCACATTTTTCCCACATAAAAGGAGGTTCATCATCATGGAAAAGACCACGCAGATGTACGAAGGAAAAGCCAAGAAAGTTTTCGCAACCAAGAATCCCGATTACTGCATCGTCAGCTACAAGGACGACGCCACCGCCTTTAACGGCCTGAAGAAGGGCACCATCCTGGGCAAGGGCGCCATCAACAACCGGGTCACCAATCATCTGATGCGCCTGCTGGAAAAGAACGGCGTGCCCACCCATCTGGTGGAAGAACTGAACGACCGGGAAACGCTGGTGAAAAAGGTTTCCATCGTGCCCCTGGAAGTGATCGTGCGCAACATCGCGGCGGGCAGCCTGAGCAAGCGCCTGGGCATTCCCGAGGGCGTGAAAATGAAGCAGACCGTGCTGGAATACTGCTATAAGGACGACGATCTGGGCGATCCCATGGTGAACGATTACCACATCCTGGCCATGGAATGGGCCACCCGGGAAGAACTGGACCTGATCGCCGCTTATTCCTTCAAGGTCAACGAAGTGCTCACCGAATACCTGAAGGAAGCGGGCATCGAGCTGATCGACTTCAAGCTGGAATTCGGCAAAACCAAGGAAGGCCAGATCGTGCTGGCCGACGAAATTTCCCCTGACACCTGCCGCTTCTGGGACATCACCACCCATGAAAAGCTGGACAAGGACCGTTTCCGTCGGGACCTGGGCGGCGTGGAAGACGCTTATCAGGAAATCCTGCGCCGGCTGCTGGGGGAATGATATGAGCCAATTGCATGAAGAATGCGGCGTTTTCGGCGTGCTGGCCCCGGAGCGTTGCGACGTAGCCTCCACGGCTTATTATGCCCTCTTTGCTCTCCAGCATCGGGGCCAGGAAAGCTGCGGCATCGTGGTGAACGATGACGGTATTTTCACTTCCCACAAGGATACCGGCCTGGTGAACGACGTGTTCACCCCCGACAAAATGGCCAAGCTGGGTTTGGGCGATATGGCCGTGGGCCACGTGCGCTACGGCACCACGGGCAATACCAACCGGGCCAATGCCCAGCCCATCGTGGTCAACCACGTGAAGGGCCCCATGGCCCTTTGCCATAACGGCAATCTGGTGAATTCCTTCGAGCTGCGGGAGGAGTTGGAGTTGAACGGCTCCATCTTCCACACCACCTCCGATACCGAAGTGATTTCCTATATCATCACCAAGGAACGTTTATCGGCCCCCTCCATCGAGGAGGCCCTTTGCCGCGCCATGAACCGCATCAAGGGCGCCTATTCCCTGGTGGTCATGTCGCCCAGCAAGCTCATCGCCGCCCGGGACCCCAATGGTTTCCGTCCCCTGTGCTACGGCACCCGGCCCGACGGCGGCTTCATCGTGGCCAGCGAATCCTGCGCCTTGGACGCGGTGGGGGCTACTCTGATCCGGGACGTGGACCCCGGCGAAATTCTGGTGTTTGAACGGGGCCGGGTGCGTTCCATCCGGGAGCACTGCGGCAAGGCCAAGCCCAGCCTGTGCGTGTTTGAGTACATTTATTTTGCCCGGCCCGATTCCGTCATCGACGGGGCCAGCGTGCACCAGGCCCGGGTGCGGGCAGGCGCTTTCCTGGCCCTCAAGCATCCGGTGCAGGCCGATATCGTGATCGGCGTGCCGGACTCCGGCCTGGACGCCGCCATCGGCTACGCCCGGCAAAGCGGCATTCCCTATGGCGTGGGCTTCATCAAAAACCGCTACATCGCCCGCACCTTCATTTCCCCCGGCCAGAAATCCCGGGAGGACAAGGTGCGCATCAAGCTGAACCCCATCGCCTCTGTGGTCAAGGGCAAGCGGGTGGTTTTGATTGACGACAGCATCGTCCGCGGCACCACCAGCAAGCGCATTGTGGGCCTGCTGCGCGACGCCGGGGCCACCCAGGTGCATTTCCGCGTTTCCGCCCCGCCGTTCTTAAACCCCTGCTATTACGGCACGGACATTGATTCCCGGGACAACCTGATCGCCTGCCACCACACCGTTTCCGAAATCGCGGAAATCATCGGCGTGGATTCCCTGGGCTATCTGGACCTGGAGGACGTGCACTGCCTGGCGGACAACGGCGGCTGCGGCGGCTTCTGCGACGCCTGCTTCTCCGGCAAGTATGCCACCGAAGTGCCCGCCAAG
>JAUNMW010000233.1 GCA_030537395.1 Clostridia bacterium
TCTCTCCTTCGTTGCTGAAAGTGTTCTTAAAACCCTGATCGACTGAACAGATACAATGGCTTTTATTAAACAGGAGGAAAACAGTATGAAGAATGTGGATATCATGATCGTGGGTCAGCTTTCTTTGGATATCAACACGGATTTCGGGGGCCGGGAGGAGCGCGTGATCGGCGGGGCGGTGCTGTGCTCCGGCTTTGCCGCCGACGCCACCGGGGCCAAGGTGGCGGTGCTGGCCAAGGGCAACCGGGCCGTGGCCGACCCCGTGAAAGCCTTCGCTTCCCGCCCCGGGATCGAAGTGATTCCCGTGGACAGCAAAACCTGTACTTCCATTTCCAACGTGTACCACACGGCTGACCGGGAGCGGCGCACCTGCAAGGCCATCAGCCATATCGAGCCCTACCGTCCGGAGGATATTCCCGCCGATGTGAACGCACAAATCTACCATGTGGCGGGGCTGATGGCGGGAGATATCAGCGATGAAATGATCGAAGCCCTTTCCAAGCGGGGCCAGGCGGCGGTGGACGTGCAGTGCCTGCTGCGCCGGGACGACGGGGAGCAGATGGCCTTCCACGATTGGCCGGATAAAAAGAAATACCTGCCCATGATCACTTATCTGAAAACCGACGCGGCGGAAGCGGAAATCCTCACGGGCTTGACGGACCGGTATGCCGCGGCGAAGCTGCTCCACGAATGGGGCGCAAAAGAAGTGATGATCACCCATAACACGGAAGTGATCCTGTACGACGGGGAAAATATGTACGCTTCGCCGCTGAAACCCCGGAACCTGACCGGGCGCACCGGCCGCGGAGACACCACCTTTGCCGGCTATCTGGCCAAGCGCCTGCATTGCGGCATTGCGGAATCCCTTCAGTACGCCGCGGCCCTGGTGTCGCTGAAAATGGAAACCCCCGGGCCCTTCACCGGCACCGAAGAAGACGTTTACACGTATATGAAAGAATACTATTGCTTGCCCTGAGTGCCGCCGTTCTTTTTCTGCTTGGAAACCATCAGATTTCAGACCGTAAACAGTATAAGCGGAGGAAAAGAATGGAGCTATTGTTTCTGGGCACCGGCGCGTCCGATTGGAACGGTCCGGATGAACGGGGAGAATACCGCCGCCATGCCAGCGTGCTGCTGGATCAGAGCCTGCTGATTGACGTGACCCAATCGATTCTGGATTCGATTCCCGATCCCGGCGCGGTGACGGACGTGTTTTTTACGCACAGCCATGACGATCATTTTGATTTGGAAGCGCTGAAAACGCTGGCCCCCTGCCGGGTTTACGCCCATGAAAGCTGGGCGGATAGCATATCGGGGCCGGGCCTGACCGTCATTCCGCTGCAGGCGGGCGTTCCCGTGCAGGCGGCGGGCTTTCACGTGATCCCCATGCCGTCCAATCATTATGCGGACCGGGAAAACGAAACCACCCTGCATTATCTGATGGAAAAGGACGGCAAACGCCTGCTTTACGCCACGGACGGCGGCTGGCTGACCACCCGGGAAAACCAGATCATCGGAAATCGGGCGCTGGACGCCGTCGTGTTTGACGCGACGGTGGGCGAGGGGTACGAGGATGATTTTCAAATCTTCCATCACAATTCTGTGGATATGATTCGGCTGATGTGCGCTTCCCTGCGAAAGACAGGCAGGCTTCGGGAAACGTCGCCCGTATTCCTGACGCATCTTTCCCGAACGCTGCATGAACCGCAGGCTGTTTTGGAGCATCGGATAGAAAAACCCATGATTCCCTGCTATGACGGGTTGAAAGCATATATTTGATAAAGCTTATGTCCCGCGAATCTTTCAGCGCACTCAAAATGGGTGCGCTGTTCGATTGCTTTGAAAATTTCCACTTTCTTTTTTTCAGATTTAGTGTATAATGAGAGAGCGCGGCGAAAGCGAACCTGAGTGCGGAAGCATGAGGGCCAGCGGTCGGCGCGAAAAAACAGGTTTCCCTTGAGGGCAGGGATGCGTCCGGGCCCGAGAGCGAAAGGAGGCAGGCATATTCTGATCGGACGCATGACGGTTTTCTGTCATGCTTTTCTTTTGGGAAAGGAAGAAAAAACATGGAAAAAGCCAGGGAAGAGGAACGCATTGGTTTCATCGGGATCGTCATCGAGGATCTGACCCAGGCAGGCCGGGTGAACCAGATCATTTCACAGTATCAGGAAATGATCACCGGCCGCATCGGGGTGCCTGATCATGAGCGGAGCATGGCCGTGATTGGGCTGCTGATCCGCGGGGACAATACTCAGGTGGGCATGTTTACCGGGAAGCTGGGGAACATCCCCGGCGTGCAGGTAAAAAGCGCCATGACAAAAAGCAAAAAAGAAGGAGAAAATGGACAATGAAGAATTTTGTGAAAATTTTGGCTGTATTGCTGCTGGTGATCGCGCTGCCCTTCGTATGTGCAGCGGAAAGCGCTGAAGCGGACGCTCCTGTGCGGGTGGCGGCGCTGAAGGGCCCCACCGGCATGTCTGTGGCCCATATGATGACGGAAAATGACGGCGCGTATGAATTCACGCTGGCCGGCGCGCCCGCGGAAGTGAACGCGCTGGTGATTTCCGGACAGGTGGACATTGCTTCCGTGCCCATCAACGTGGGTTCCGTGCTGTACAATAAGACCGAAGGCGGCGTGAAGGCCCTGGCCCTCACCACCCGCGGCATGCTGTATCTGCTGGAAAAAGGCGATACCATCCAAAGCGTTTCCGACCTGGAAGGCAAAACCATTCTGTATGCCGGTCAGGGCGCGACCCCGGAATACGTGACCAAATACATCCTGACCGCCAACGGCGTAAACGCCACGCTGGAAACGGAAGCGGAACATGCCGCCGTGGCCTCCAAGGCCATCGAGGGGCTGGCTGATCTGGTGCTGCTGCCTGAACCCCAGGTGACCAATGTGCTGATGAAGAACCCGGATTTCCGCATTGCCCTGGATATTACCGAAGAATTTGCGGCCGCCGCCAAAATGAACGGCGCGGAGAACGCGCAGCTGTCCATGAGCGTGGTGATCGTGCGCAAGGAATTCGCGGAAGCACATCCCGACAAGGTGGCCGCTTTCATGAGCGATTTGGAAGCTTCCATTGCGTTCGCCAATGAAAACGTGGCTGAGGCGGCCCAGGAAATTGCAGCGTTGGAAATCATTCCTGCCGCCAAGGTGGCCGAAAAAGCCCTGCCCTCCTGCCGATTGGTGTTTGTATCCGGCGAGAATATGCAGGTCCAGGCCGCGCCGCTGTATGATATTCTGTTTGCCGCTGATCCCGCTTCTGTGGGCGGCAAGGTGCCCGATGCGGAATTCTATCTGAAATAAGCGGTAAATCATTTCATTTTCAGCCCGGCGGAATGATATTTCGCCGGGTATTGATATGCGCGGATGAAGAGAAAAAATGAGGTTCAAAAGAAGGAAAAAAATAGAATATGTTGAACTTATATCAATATGCTTCATGCTATGCGCATTCTGACAAGGAGATGAACCGGATGATTTCCATAAACAAGGTATATCGGGATTACGGCGGCCCTGTTTGCCGCTCCTGCCTGAATACCATGACCAAAGCGCATCTGCGCAGAAAAAACTGCTGGTATGCGCCGTACCCGGGAATATGTCCCCGTTGCCAGGTCGATAATAAAAATCTCGTGGTAAAGCTGAAGCTCTCCGGAAAGCTGAAAACGCTGCTGTGGTAACGGCGTAAGGTATAGGAAAACGCGGCAAAAAAAGAGTCCGGTTTGAAACGCAAAGCGTTCAGACGGTGAACGTATTGCTTTTCAAAACAAACTCTTTTTATTTTGGAAAACGATTCGCCAAGGCAAAGTTCGCTTGGCCTTTCGCTCGTGCCATCAGTTGGCCGGGACAGAAGCGGGAATGTTTTCAAAGAAATCGTTTTTTTCCACGTCCGGCCCTACGGCAGAGTAAGCCAGGCCGAAGCGATAGCAGCTGTAATCGCTTTCCCGGGGCTCCACGGTAAAGTATTCAAATTTCCCGGTCTTTGCGTTCTTTTGCCCTGCTTCGTGCTGGGACACATGCCACTGATAAGCGTCCAGCGCTGCCTGATACCCGGTGCGATCCGCAAGGGAACTCAGGGGCTGATCCCAATCCATTTCGATAACATCCTGCTTATAAATGTGCAGGTACAGCTTTTTCACTTCCCAAATGCCGTACTGCGCGGCGGAATCAGCGTATACGTTGGGATCAGCGGCGGATACGATACAGTGCTGGGCCGCGTCGGCGCACACCCGGTGGGCCCCATGGCCGTATTCGCCGTTCACGTCGTGGGTGATCACCACTTCGGGCTTGTACTGCCGGTAAAGCTGGGTGATACACTGGTAGGTTTTGGTTTTTCCCCAGATATCATAGCCCTTTTCCAGCTTGGCGGAATACAGATCGTCAAAATTGTTCACCACGGGATAGGCGCGCACGCCCATTTCCCACAAGCCGTTGAGCAATTCGCTGCGGCGGGAGGTGATGCCATCCTTGGTGGTGCCGTTGGTCATGTACACCACCACCACGTTCATGCCCCTTTCCGTGGCATAAGTGGGAATCGCGCCGCCGAAAAACAGGATTTCATCGTCCGGATGCGCGGCAATCACCATGAGGTCCGCCTTTTCAGGCGTGGGCTGCCAGGTTTGCACAAAAGAAGGGGCGTCCCCGGGCCCGAAGGCGAAGATTTCATTCACGATCATTTGAACCGATTTATCCGCCGCCAGCTTCACCCGCAGGGCGGTTTCCGGCTCGTTCAGCACCACATATTCATGGGCATAGCTGCCTTCGCTCTGATAAACGGATACCCATTTGCCGCCCTTCTTGGCCTGCAGCTCCCAGGGTGTCAGGGTTTTATGGGCGAAGCATACGTACAGGCTGTATATGGGGCTGCCGCTGGGGGCGGTGAGCTCCACATGCGGATTCTTTTGCTTGTCGCTCATGTAGGCCGTGCGGTAATCCCGATCGTACATGCGGTTCAGCTTGAACTTTCCAGGCGATGCCGCAAATTTGCATTGATCGGTGATGTCCGCGGCTTCTTCCGCCAGAGCGGGATAGGCGCAGAACAGCAGCAAAAGAATCAGGGCCAGCAGAAAACGGATTTTCATCGTGAGCATTCCTCCGAATGGTTGATTTATCGAATCCTCTAAGTTATTTCATTAAAACGCCCTTTAAATTACTCAGTTAGTCCCGACTAAGGGTTACGCTGGGGGCTACGCGCCCCCAGACCTGCGCCAGGGCCTGTTGTCCGCAGCCTCAATCGGCGCAACTCCCCACAGGGGAGATTGCTTGTTTCGGCTGATCTCACCGCCGATGAAATTTCCGCCACAGGCGGTCATCGGCGGTTCGTCCCTGGACCCGCTCCTCGCGAAGATACTTGATAGATATAGCCAAGAAACTCCGCGTGCAGCACTGGGGACGGAATATAGCAAGCTTTCGGGCACAATGAAAATAGGCGAAATCGGGCGGGGGAAAGGCCGCCTAAGGTTGCTTGTTTGATTCCAGGCAGCTAA
>JAUNMW010000014.1 GCA_030537395.1 Clostridia bacterium
AGGCCCTCGAATATTTCCGCGCCGTAATGGAACACCGTGGCGGCGGGGTGCAGCGTCAGGGGGCCGAAGGGCTCGATGCGGGCGTCATGCCAGCCGTTTTCGCTGTCCCAGTCCATCACGAACATGTGATCGGTGAAGTACTTGCCAAAGCCCAGCTTGCTCTGGTCGGGCTTTTCCTTGGGGGTCTTGGTCAGGTTCATTTTGATTTCCATGAGGATACTTCCTTTCTTTATGCAAAAATGAATTGGCAACATTTGTGGCATACAAAAGTCTTACCGATGAATAAAGTCTTTTTTCTGGTAAGGAATGTCCTGAGGATTCTTTTGAGAGACCAGGGCAACGCTGTCCCTGAGAAAATCATAGATATCTTCTTCCGTATAAGCCATTCGGTCAGGCTCCGCTTGTTCTTCCGGGATTTTTCCAGCGTTAAAATCCGCCGCATATTCCCCGCACCGTTTGATCACTGCAAGCACAGCGGTCAGCTTTTCCAGGTACACAGAATCAAAAGTGCCGGAGTTTGTGAACGATTCCAGCAGGAAATCGCAGAACCAGGCAAAATCTCCGTCCCAGTTGATATTGCCATTGTCGCACGCCTCATAGCACAGCTTTTCCACCTGCCGCAGCATTTCGCCCTGCAAGGTATCCGCTTGTCCCGATGCTGGGACTTTTGCTTTCCAAATCTCCTTGCATTGATCGAAATAACGCGCCTGATAGCCGGCGATTCCCATTCTCCGAACGGTATCATACGGATTTTCCCATGGTTCTTTCTCCGCTGCCACGAGCGTTTCTTTCTTGCATTCTTTTTTCTTGAAAAAAGCTGGCAGTTTCATAGAAACCTTTCTCCAGTGTTTTCCTGGACTTACGCTGTTTCGATGCTGTTGGCTTTTCACATTTGATCAGATATTTCTACCCTGATACTGCACGGTTACCACATAGACGATCTTTTTCTTTTCATCGATTTTGAAAATGGCGATGTAATGATCAATCAGAAGCTGCTTATATCCGCGCCCAGCGTATTTCCCATCCAGACGGTCCTGATGCGAGGAAGGAAATGTTTCCAGCTTTCTGATGACGCTCCAAATCCTGTCCGTCTGTGCTTTGGCGTTTTCTGGGGCCATCTTTTCCAAGGCGATATAAGCGTAAATATCCTCTATGTCCCGAAACGCTCTCGGATAGAGCATTACTTCATATCGATCCATAGTATTTCTCGTCCAGCACCTTCTTCGCAGCATTCAATGCAATGGGAGCAGCACCTTCCGCCACTTCCTTTTCCGCTTCTTCAATAGCCTGATCGATGCGGTGGATGCGGGCAAAACGCTCGTACAGCTCCGCGCTCATAACCACCAAATCGCTGTACCCGTTTTTGGTGATGAAAATGGGCTCCTGGTTCTTATGGGCCAGTTCGGAAATATTGCTGGTGTTCCGCAAATCGCGGATGGGCATAATCATGGGCATGATCGTCACCTCCAATTGATTGTGACATGATTATAGCATGATTATGCTGCAAAGTAAAGCGCCTGCCAAAGAAAAGAATGAAATGATTTACCCTTTACGCCTTTCTCGGAGGGGGGCTGGGGGAACCGCTCTTTGGGCACCAAAGAGCGGTTCCCCCAGAAACACCCAATGCTTTACGCCGTTTCGATGCTGTTGGCCTTTTGCAGTTTCAAAAGCTCCACCGCGTCCTGGCGCATTTTGTATTTGAGGATCTTGCCCGCGGCGTTGGTGGGGAAAGCGTCCACAAACTGCACGTACCGGGGGGTCTTGTGGCGGGCCATGTGGTCGCGCACAAATTGTTTTAATTCGTCCTCGGTCATGGTTTGTCCTTCTTTCAGGATCACCACGGCCATGATTTCTTCGCCGTAGGATTCATCCGGCACGCCAATCACCTGCACGTCGGACACCTTGGGATGGGTGTAGATGAATTCCTCGATCTCCTTGGGATAAATATTTTCGCCGCCGCGGATGATCATGTCTTTTAGGCGGCCGGTAATGCGGTAATTGCCCTCGGGGGTGCGGCAGGCCAGGTCCCCGGTGTGCAGCCAGCCGTCCTTGTCGATGGCCTCCTGGGTGGCGCGGGGCATTTTGTAATAACCCTTCATGATGTTGTAGCCCCGGGCCACGAATTCGCCGGTCACGTTGTCCGGCAGTTCCTCGCCCGTTTCCGGGTCCACGATCCTGCATTCGATTTCCGGCATAGCCCGGCCCACGGTGGCAACGCGCACCTCCAGGGGATCGTCGGTGGAGCTCATGGTGCAGCCGGGGCTGGCTTCCGTCTGGCCATACACGATGGTGATTTCCGTCATGTGCATTTTGTCCACCACGTCCCGCATGACGCTGATGGGACAGGGGGACCCGGCCATGATGCCGGTGCGCATGTGGGAAAAATCGGTTTTGGGGAAGTCCGGGTGCTCCAGCATGGCAATGAACATGGTAGGCACCCCGTGGAAAGCCGTGATCTTTTCCTGATGGATGCAGGCCAGGGCGGGCTTGGGGGAAAAGTAGGGAAGGGGGAACAGGCTGGTCCCGTGGGTCATGGAGGCGGTCATAGCCAGCACCATGCCGAAGCAATGGAACATGGGCACCTGGATCATCATCCGGTCTGCGGTGGACAAATCCATCCGGTCCCCGATGCACTTGCCGTCGTTGACGATGTTCCGGTGGGTGAGCATGACGCCCTTGGGGAAGCCCGTGGTGCCGGAGGTGTACTGCATGTTGCATACGTCGTCCGGCTGCACGGCGGCGGCCCGCTGGAGGAGCGCTTCCTTGGGGATTTTCCGGGACCGGGTCAGGAATTCTTCCCAGGTCAAGCATCCGCGCATGGAAAAGCCCACGGTAACAATGTTGCGCAGGAAGGGCAGGCGCTTGATATGCAGGGGCTCCCCGGGCACGGAGGTGGTCAATTCGGGGCACAGCTCCCGGATGATGCCGGCGTAGTCGCTGTCCCGCCAACCTTCCACGAATACCAGGGTGTGGGTGTCGCTCTGGCGCAGCAGGTATTCCGCCTCATGGATTTTGTAAGCGGTGTTCACCGTCACCAGCACCGCGCCGATCTTCGTGGCGGCCCAGAAGGTGATGTACCATTGGGGCACATTGGTGGCCCACACGGCCACCTTGGCCCCCTTGCGAACGCCCATGGCCATCAGGGCCCGGGCGCATTCGTCCACATCGTCCCGGAACTGGGCGTAGGTGCGGGTGTAATCCAGGGTGGTATAGCGGAAGGCGTACTGATCCGGGAATTCCTCCACCATCCTGTCCAGCAGGGAGGGGAAGGTTTCATCAATCAGGATATCCTTTTTCCAAACGTATTTTCCGGTTTTTCGGTTGTTGTCATACAGCTGATGCCGGGGTCGCCGGGGGTCTTTGCCCAGGGAGCGGGCCAGGGCGGCGTAATGGGACAGCACCACGTCCGCGTCCCCCAAGGCCCCTTCGCCTGGCTGCCAATCGAAGGAGAAAAAGCCGTCAAAGCTGATGGAGCGCAGAGCGGAGAACACGTCCTTCAAGGGAAGCTCGCCTTCGCCCAGCAGCTTTTCCCGCGCCTGGCCGTTTTCGATCACGGCGTCGCACAGGTACACATGGCGGATGTAAGCGCCCAAATCGGTAACGATTTCCTCCGGCGTTTTTTTCGCCGCCGCGCAGGGCACATTCCAAACCGCGCCCAAATAGTCGGAGGCAAAATCATCCAGCAGCGTTTTCAGCACGCCCGTATCGGCATAAGGCCCGGCGCTGGGGATCAGCAGGGCCACGCCCGCCCGTTCCGCAATGGGCAGCAGGGGGGCCAGGGCCGCTTCCGCAGACATGGCAGGCATGGACAGGGGCAGCACCACGAAGGGGCACCGCAGATCATGGGCCAGGGCGATCAGCGCCAGGGCTTCGTCCTCCGTCCAGTTGTCCCCGGCGTTCAGCGCGGCAATGGAAAGATTATCTTCGTGAAAGGTCCGTACGGTTTCATGCAGCCGGGCTGGGGAGAAGGGCGCGCCGGAACGCTCGAAAATTCCCAGGCTCTTGGCCGAAATTTCCAGCCCGTCATACTTCATTTCCCGGGCCAGGTTCATGCTTTCTTCCAGGGAAAAAGGCCAGCCGCCGGTGGAAAAGCTCAGCTTCATACGGTTTTCTCCTCATAAGCGATTTTATTGAGGGCATTCAGATAGGCCCGGATAGCCGCGCCGATGATGTCCGTGGAAATGCCCTTCCCGGCAAATACCTTGCCGCCGTGGCGCAGCTTCACCAGTGCGTCGCCCATGGCCTCCCGGTTCTGGGTGACGGCGGCGATCTGGAAATCATCCATTTCATAGTGCCGGCCGATGATCTGCTCGATGGCCAGGAACGCGGCGTCGATGGGGCCGTCCCCGGCGCACAGGCCGGACAGGGCCTCGCCCCGCTTGTCCAGGGTCACGTGGGCGGTGGGCGTGATGGTGTTGCCGCTGTTTACCAGATAATTTTTCAGCCGGTAGGTGGGGGGCACCTGCTGGGCGGCGGACAGCACGATGGCTTCCAGCTCGGCCCGGTTCAGCTCCCGCCCTCTGCTTTCCCTTTCCACGGCTTCCCGGGCGTGGGCCATATCGTCTTCATCCAGCTCGTATCCCAAGGAACGGATGGCCTGGGACAGGGCTTCCGCGTTGGCTTCGGCGGCCAGCGCAGGAGCATCCTGCGGCGCGGAGGAAACCACGGGCATCACCTTGCCGGGAGCGGCGGTGAGCAGAGCGTCCAGTTCGCCCGCGGTACGGTCCACACGGGTGATATCCAGAGGGCATTCCAATTGCAGATCGGCCCCCCGGGCCCGAAGCAGCCGGGCCATCTGGGCGGCGGACAGGCTGTTTTCATCGTTGTAGGCGGTTTTGATTTCATCAGCCCCCGCCTGCAGCGCGGCCACGGCGCAGGAAATGGCCATGCCCAAATCGTTGCCGCAGCGGACGGAAAGGATCACGTTTTCCCCGACGGTTTTCCGCGCTTCCTTGACCAGCGCGGCAATTTCCTCCGGCAGGGACAGCCCGGCGGCGTCCTCTAAAGTGACGCGGTTGGCCCCCGCGCCGATGGCCGCTTTGATGGCGTCCAGCGCATAGGGCAGCTCGGCCCGGGTGATATCGCCGCACACGAATTCCACGTCCTCGCACAAGGCCTTGGCGGCGGCTGTCAGCTCCCCGATGCGCTCCAGCGCCTTGGGAGGCTTCAAATGGCATATGTATTCCAGCTGCGCTGCCGTCAGGGGCATGGTCACGATCAGCCGGGGATGATAAGCCCCTTTCACGGCTTCCCAGGCCCGCTGCACATCCGGAACGGTCAGGCCCGTCTGGCAGGCCAGCGCGCCGCGCTTGACCGTGCTGCACAGGGAGCGCATCAAAAGCATATCCGCTTCCTGATCCGACAGCTTGGGCATTTCCACGGCGTTCAGGCCCAGATGATCCAGTTTCCGGGCGGCCTCCAGCTTCTGCCGGAAGGCGGCGGACCGGGCGGCGGGGGTCAAAAGGGTTTGATCCGAAATACTGATGGGGCGCATAAACGAAATCCTCCTTATGATGGCGAATAGAAACAGTGTGGAGTTTGGAGAGTGGAGTGTAGAATTATTCGTGAATGAACCTATCACTCATTATCCGTGGTTATTCGGCGTTGCGATGGTGATATGGGAAAATAAACTCCACACTCCACGCTTCACACTCCAAACTGAAAAAAGTCCCCAAAGCGTTCGTGCGCTTCAGGGACGATAAAGCATTCTCTTTACCGCGGTACCACCCTTGTTACCGTTTTGCGGTCACCTCTGGGGCTCCAGTAAGCCCGGCGTCATGATAACGGGACGATCCGGAACGCCTTACTGCGCTGTTCAGGCGTTCAGCTCGGGAGTGAGGCAGCCCATCCTCCGCGCCATTGGCTCGCACCATCCGCCAACTCTCTTGCGCGCGTCCAAGGAGAACTTAGCTCCGTCAAAGCGATTAAGACTATTTTAGCCGTTTTGCAGTTTTTGTCAAGGGAAGAAGCGGAGAAAGATTGTTTTTCTATTGTTCTGCCTACTATTCAGCTATTGTTTTCTATGGCAGGAAAATAAAAAACAATCATACGGTATCCCCTTATTGCCTTTCTCGGAAGGGGGTTCGGGGGAAACCGCTCTTTAGGCTCTAAAGAGCGGTTTCCCCCGGAAAAAACGTTATTTGACCACCAGGTTCAGCAGCCGTCCGGGCACATAGATGCACTTGACGATCTGCTTATCGCCGATGAGGGCCTTCACGGCATCCAGCTTGGGCAGTTCTTCCTGAGCGGTTTCGCGGGTCATGGTTATGGGCACCATGAGCTTGCCCTTGACCTTGCCGTTGAGCTGCACGGCGATTTCCACTTCGTCCCGCACCAGGTATTTTTCATCGAACTTCGGCCAGGGCTGGGTGTAAACGGGTTCGCCGTAGCCCTGCTCCTGCCAGATTTCCTCGCAGATGTGGGGGGACACGGGGGAGAGCAGCAGCAGCAGCGCCTTGTATTCGCCGGGGGTGATGCTGCCCTTCTGATAGATTTCGTTCACCAGCGTCATCATTTGGGCGATGGCGGTGTTGAACTTCATCTTTTCGTAGTCTTCGGTGACTTTCTTGATGGTCTGGTGCATGGACACCTTCAGATCGTCGCTGAAAGCGTCGGGACAGGGGTTGGGAGCGATCATTTCCTGCAAGCGCCACACGCGGTCCAGGAACTTGCGGCAGCCCCGGGCACCGTTGGTGCTCCACGGAATGGCCTGGTCAAACGCGCCCATGAACATTTCGTACATGCGGAAAGCGTCCGCGCCGATTTCGGCGATGATTTCATCGGGGTTCACCACGTTGCCCCGGCTCTTGCTCATTTTTTCGCCGTCGCTGCCCAGAATCATGCCCTGCGCGGTGCGTTTGGCGTAAGGTTCAGGGGTGGGCACTTCGCCGATGTCGTACAGGAACCGGTGCCAGAACCGGGAATAAAGCAGATGGCGGGTCACATGCTCCATGCCGCCGTTGTACCAATCCACAGGCAGCCAGTATTTCAGCTCCTCGGGATCGGCAAAGGCCTTGTCGTTATGGGGATCGCAGTAGCGCAGGAAGTACCAGCTGCTGCCGGCCCACTGGGGCATGGTATCGGTTTCCCGCTGCGCCGCCCCGCCGCACTTGGGGCAGGTGCAGTTCACAAAGCTTTCGATCCGGGCCAGGGGGGATTTGCCGTCGGTGCCGGGCTGGAAATCGTCGATTTCCGGCAGGCGCAGGGGCAGTTCTTCATAAGGCACGGCCACCACGCCGCACTTGGGGCAGTGAACCAGCGGAATGGGCTCGCCCCAGTAGCGCTGGCGGTTGAAGGCCCAATCCTTCATCTTGTACTGGACGCCGGCCCGGCCGATACCCTTCTTTTCGATTTCCTCCAGCACCCGGGCGATGGAATCCTTCTTGTTGGTGTAGCCGTTCAGGAAGTCGGAATTGATCATTTCGCCGTCGCCAGTGTAGGCTTCCTGCTCGATGTCGCCGCCTTTGATCACCTGCACGATGGGAATATTGAATTTATGGGCAAATTCCCAGTCACGCTGGTCGTGGGCGGGCACAGCCATGATGGCCCCGGTGCCGTAGCCCATCATGACGTAGTCGGAAATGAAGATGGGCACCACCTTGCCGGTCAAGGGGTTCACAGCGGACAGGCCTTCGATCTTGAGGCCGGTCTTTTCCTTGGTCAGCTGGGTGCGCTCGAATTCGGTTTTCTTGGCGCATACATCCCGGTAGGCCTCGATGTCCGCCATGTTCTTGATCTGGCCTGCGTACTTGTCGATGAGGGGGTGTTCCGGAGCCATGACCATGAAGGTGACGCCGAACAGGGTGTCCGGGCGGGTGGTGTAAATTTCCACCTTTTCATCGGTGCCTTCCAGCGGGAATTTCACGAACGCGCCGGTGGATTTGCCGATCCAGTTCACCTGCTGCTGCTTGATGTTTTCGGGGTAATCCACGGTTTCCAGGCCCTGGAGCAGCTTGTCCGCGTAAGCGGTGATGCGCAGATACCACACGTCCTTGGGCAATTGGATCACGTCGCCGTGGCAGATATCGCACTTGCCGCCCTGGCTGTCCTCATTGGAAAGGACCACCTTGCAGGAGGGGCAGTAATTCACCAGGGCTTTGTCCCGGAACACCATGCCGTGTTCAAACAGCTTCAGGAAAATCCACTGGGTCCACTTATAATAATGGGGATCGGTGGTATCCACTTCCCGGCTGTAATCGAAGGAGAAGCCGATTTTTTTCAGCTGCTCCCGGAAATGATCCACGTTTTGCTTGGTCACGATGGCGGGATGAATGTTGTTTTTGATGGCGTAGTTTTCCGTGGGCAGGCCGAAAGCGTCCCAGCCGATGGGGAACAGCACGTTATAGCCCTGCATGCGGCGCATGCGGGAAATAATGTCCATGGCCGTGTTGGACCGGGGATGGCCCACGTGCAGGCCGTGCCCGGAGGGATAAGGAAATTCGATCAGCCCGTAAAATTTCGGCTTGGTATGATCCTTGGATGCGGCAAAGGCCTGCTTATCGTCCCAGAATTTTTGCCATTTGGGTTCGATTTCGGCAGGTACATAGGGCTTGAGCGCCATAAAAAAGCCTCCTTCACTCATTGCGGATTTTTACATTATAGCCAGAAATGCAGATTTTGTAAAGGGCTTCAGGACGGACTTTCTGCTGAAATAGAGTGAAAATGTTCGCAAAAGAAGGAAGAAACAGAGAACAGAGTCAAGAATTGAAAGTTTAGATGAGCGTACATAGTTCAGAGTACTTTGTTTTAGAGTTGATTCCCAAGCCAAAAGGGCTTCCCACGCGGAGAAGCCCTTTTGAATTGGAAAGATTATCAGCCCTTCGTGCTGGCCCGGTATTCCTTGTCGATGGTCTGCAGCCAATCGATGATGGAAAGATGCTGGGGGCAGGCGGCTTCGCAGGCGCCGCACTGGACGCACTGGGAAGCATCGAAGCCCTTTTCGATCAGATCGGCGTAGCGATGGGTAAAGCGGCCGGGCTGATCGAACATTTTGGCGGAATTGTAGGCCTGGAAAATATCCGGGATATGCACGCCCTGGGGGCAGGGCTGACAGTATTCGCATCCGGTGCACTTGACGGGCATGCGGGACAGATAGGCCTGCTTGAGTTCCTTGGCGAACTTCCGATCCTCTTCGCTCATGCCGTTTACGGTGAGGGTATCGAAAATGCGCAGGTTGTCTTCCAACTGTTCCGGGGTGCTCATGCCGCTCAGAATGGTGGCTACCTCGGGATAATCGGCAATGTAGGCGAAGGCCCATTCCACGGGGCTGCGCTTATGGGGGTTCTGCTCCATCAGGTCCCGTACATTCTGGGGCGGATTGGCCAGCGCGCCGCCCCGCAGGGGCTCCATGATCACCAGGGGCACGCCGCATTTGCCCGCTTCTCTCAGGCCCTTTTCGCCGGCCTGTTCTTCATCGTCCAGGTAATTGAACTGGATCTGGGCCATGCCCCAATTGTCGTAAGCGTGCAGGATACGCAGGAAGGTATCGTGATCGTCATGAAAGGAAAAGCCGGGTCGTTTGATACGGCCGTCTTTTACCGCCTGGCCCAGGAAATCCTTGTAATGGAAGGCTTCCATTTTGTCCATCCGGTCCTTGTTCATGGCATGGAGCAGATAAAAATCCACATAGGGCACGTCCAGCTTTTTCAGCTGTTCGTCCAGGAGGCGGTTCATGTCCTTTTCTTCGTTTACGGCCCAAATGGGCAGCTTGGTGGTCAGGGTCACTTTTTCCCGATAGCCGTCCTTCAGGGCCTTTCCCACCACGATTTCGCTTTCGCCGCCGTGATAAGGATAAGCGGTGTCCACATAATTGATGCCGCTGTCAATGCCGTGGCGGATCATGGCAATCGCCACGTCCCGGTCGATCACCGTTTTGTCTTCTTCTTTTTTCGTGGGCAGCCGCATGCAGCCAAAACCCAAACGGGAAACATCAAAACCGTGCTTGCCGAAAGGTACATATTGCATACTTAGTTTCCTCCTTTGCTCGCGGTTGTGGAATGGCATTCCCAAACCGCGGTGGAATTCTTTTCAAAATATAGTATAATGGAAATGGCGAAATTTGTCCATGATATATTACCAAATACAGGAAAACAAATTTTCTTTTTCGTTTTTGTGACGAATCCGTGCCCTGTTCCGTCTAATAGGTGTAACGCGTTGCGAGAGGTGATGAAATGGACAAGGATTTCTTCGTGCAGGAGATCGAGCGGAACAGCGATAAACTGTTTCGGGTGGCTTACGCGCTGCTGAGGAATCCGGAGGACTGCCGGGATGCTTTGCAGGAAACGGCCTTGAAGGCCTGGGAAAAGCGGCACACCCTTCGGGAAACGCAATACTTTGCCACTTGGATCACCCGCATTTGCATCAATTGCTGCCATGATCTGCAAAGAAGGCGGAAGGGAACCGTGCCTCTGGAGGCGGTGGCGGAGCCTTTTGCCGATCCGCCGGACCGGACCCTGGCCCTGGCCTTAAGGAGCCTGCCGGAAAAGCTGAGGCTCCCCCTGATATTGCAGTGCACGGAGGGCATGAGCTACACCGAAATCGCCCGTACCCTGCGCATCACGGAATCCGCTGTCCGCGGCCGCATTCACCGGGCCAAGGAACAATTGAGAAAGGAGCTGGAGGCATGAACAAAAGGGACATGGAAAACCTGAACCTGCAAAACGCGTTCCCTGAAATGCCGCAGGACTGCCGCGACGCGCTGCTGCGGGCCGCCCGCTCCGTGAAGGAGGAAAAGAACGTGAAATACGTGCGCTTTACATTCAAAACGGCGCTGATCGCCGCGCTGCTGATCATCGCCATGACTGCCGTAGCCCTGGCCGCCTCGGGGGTGCTGGGCTGGAGCGATTTCCTGGGGGCCCATTTCGGCGAGCATGTGGTGCCCAGCACGGCTGTGAACGCCATGAACCTGGAAGAAAAGAAAAGCTATGAGGTGGGCCCTCTGACCTTCACCGTAACCCAGCTCATGTGCGATGGGCACATTGCCGTCAGCACTACGGATATCCGCACCGCCGACGGCAGCCCTGCCCTCCTGACCAGCGAACCCTACGATCCCATCGGCGCTTGGGGCGACGTTTCCGCAGCCGTGGCCCGCCGCCTGGGGGTGGACCCCAGCCTGACGTGGATCGAAGCCGCCAAGAAGCTGGGTTTGCCTCTGTACAATGTGCGGGCCAGCCTGGAAACCGATTTGGCGGGTTCCGGCATGGAGGACCCTTTGTGGGATGAAAACAACAATATCAGCTATTTCAGCATGGCGTATCTGGAGCTTGGAAAACCGGAAGGAACGCTGAAAGGCGAACTTTTCCTGCGGGTGGCCCTCATCGATCCGGAAACCGGCGAAGAAGTGGAAGCTGAAAGGGCGGTCAGGCGTGAAAAAATCGAGATCCCCGTTTCGGAAACTTTAGAAGAAAAAGTGTTCCGGCCTGAAACGCCCTTCGCCCTTCAGGGAATGGCCCTCAACACCGTGTATGCCGAGCATACCGTAGCCGGGCTGTACCTGACCGCCGAATGGACGGTGGAGGAGGAGGTTCAAAAAGCCTGTGCAGACGAAAACAGCCGTCAGGATTGGCTGTTTGAAGTCAATCCTGACGCTGAAAACGTGGGATGGCACGACGAAACCGGACAGCCCTATCCCATTGGCATGAGCCTGTCCGGTTCCTTGGACGTTGATCAGTGGCCCAATGTGCTGATTGGCGATATGATTTCTGTGGAAACGATGCCCCATACGCTGACCATGATTTGCGGCGAACAAGAGATTGTTTTGAAACAAGAGAACACCAAGTAATCCCCTATGATCACGCGCCGTCGGACAATTCGCCCGGCGGCGCTTTTGGACGGAAGGAAAAATGACGCGGCTAGATTTCTTATCATTGCCCAGGAATCGGTTTTCATTCGTGACCGGATTATTTGCCGAAAATCATCAGAAAGAGCATGCTTTTTGCGTGGAAAACGCAAAGAATCTATGATATTATTAGCTGGTACATGTTATTCTGTATTTTGGTGTGTCTGACAAAGCAGCGATATCGGGTTTCCAGCTCGGAAGATAAGCATTTTTACATGGGAAGAAGATGCGTTCATGGAAAAGAAAAAGATACAATTTCAGCTCTCTTTCACGGAATTCATCTATAACGGCTGCTTCGCGGCGGCCAATTTTCTGTCCGTTTTTCTGGAGGCCATCGGCTTTTCGGCGGGCCAAATGGGGCTGATCTCTTCGCTGATCAGCGGCATGGGCATTATTTCCCAGCCCACCTGGGGCGTGATATCGGACCGGGTCCGGTCCGTGAAGCGCTGCTTTATGCTGTGCATGGTGGGCACTGCCGTGTGTGCTGCCATGGTATCCTTCCTGGCCCAAGGCATGGGCTTCTGGGCCTATGCGCTGATTGCCGCGCTGCTGGCCATGTGCTTTTTCTTTCATCCCTCCAATTTGATGATGGAGCTGTGGTTGGTCCGGGTGAATGAAAATCCGCTGCTGAAAATTCCCTACGGTACGGTGCGAAGCTGGGCGTCCATTGGGTATGCGTTTTTCAATCTTCTGTTCGTTCCCATATTCCAGGCTATATCGGTGAAAAATATCTATTTTTTCCTGGCTGGGTTCGCGGGGATTTCCTTCTTCCTGGCAGGCCGTATTCCCGCGGAAAGCGAAGGAGAGAGCCGCACCCGGGAAAAGCAGCGGCTTCGGGATATGCCGTTCCGCTCCATCCTGAATTATTGGGTGGCCGGTTACATCATTTTTGAAGTGCTGTACCAGATCCCCTTTTCCTGGCGGGTAACGTACATGGTGTTTGCCCTGAAGGAATTTGGGGCGGATATCAGCCTGTACGGGGCGCTGATGTTTTTGGCGGGCATCTGCGAGGTGCCCATGCTGCTTTTGATCAAGCGTTTTTCCGTCCGCAGCGGTCTGGCCCGGCCATTGCTTCTGAGCGTGCTGCTGCTTTCCCTGGAGCATGGCCTGTACGCCTTCGGCCATTCGCTTGCGATCCTGTTTGCCGCGCAGCTGCTTCGGGGCTTTTCCTACGCTCTGTACGTGGCTTGCCGTCACCAGTATGTGTACAAGCTGGCCCCGGAGGGCATGGAGGGCAGCACCCAGGCCATCGTGAACGCCGTCAGCGCTACGGTGAATTTCCTGGCCGCGGCGGCGGGAGGCTTTCTGCTGGAGGCTTTGGGTACCCGCAGCTTTTTTGCCCTGCTCTGCGGGATGCAGCTTTTCTCCGGCGTTTTCTTCCTGGCAAGTCATTGTGTGGGCGTAAAAATCCTGCACCGCCCGCTCAAGGACGGGCAATGCAGGCTTCTATGATACTTTTCTGTTTTTATATTGAACGATTCTGTTTTTTTCGTCAAAGCCTATTCTCTTATTCACATGCGATGACAAAAACCATCATTGTATTTTACCGATCATGGCGCAATACGTATGAATTGAAGAATGAAATGATGCTTAAACGCTGTTTCCATCCCAAGTCTTTCAATCAATGATTCCCGGACGGATGCGGCCGATGACTTTTTTCACCAGCCGCTTCAAATCCTTGGGCGCCGCGCCGGATATGGCGTGCTTAACGATGTCCTTTTTGAAATGCGCCCGGAAATACCGCTCGATTCCCGCGTAGCCCTCTTTTTCAAAAATCCGCAGCAGGATTTCTCTTTGGGGATTGTATACGCTTGGCTTTTTCAGCTGATCATTGTGGCGTGCAGCCTTATCAAAGGTCGAGGGCAACACAATAAACTGATCCTGACATGCGTCCCATATCTTTTTCCCTTTTTCGGAATTGATCAGGACACAGGAAATGCCCTTGCTGTTGGAAAGACCCTGCGATTCGCGATACTGGGGATATTCCTCATGAAAGCCCCAATAATCCCCCAGCGTGATATCCGCCGTGCGTTCCACCTGGGCAAAGGGGCAGCTGTAGCAATTGATGCGGTAGGTGTATGATTTCAGGAAGAAGAACATATATGCCAGCAGATAGCCGTTGATCGTTTTTTCCTTCTTATTGCCCGAGGAATCTTCATATACGCACCGGGAAAACATACCCTGCCCTTTGGCTTTGTCTCTGAAATAAAACTCCGTAATTTTCCCGCCCAGCTTTTTTCCGTAGAAATCCAGGAAATCATGAAATAATCTTTGGCTGGGGACCCCATGGCAGATGATTTCAACCGTCAGCAAATGATCGTAATCTTTTTTCAGGTATTGTTTTAAACCGGCGATCTGGCAGGGGGTTCCGGTAAACAGAACGTCTTTTTCGAGAAGAAGATCCTCCTTGGCTTTCTTGTACGCATCGCCTATTTCACTTTGCACATATTTGGAGCCTTGAAGCAGGGGAATATCTTCCGCTTTGTCAATTCTGATATGCCGGGACTCCAGCCGCCCGTTTTCCAGAACGGAGGCGCATCCGTAAACAGCGCCGCTGCGGCTTAATACTTCCTCGGCAAGCACCGGAAACGCGCCGCCGGAGGCTGACTTTCTGAGCGCTGCATCGTTTCTGGAGGCCGCGGCATAAACATACTGAACCGGATGGAAATCAGGATGATTCTGGTAAAGACACGCTTTGGTACAGGCTCCGCATCCGATGCAAAGCTCCTCGTTGATTTGTGGGTAAACGAAGCCATACTCATCTTCCGCCATCCGGATGGCGGATTTGGGGCACGCGTTCATGCAGGCTCCGCAGCCGCAGCATTCTTTTTTATCATGAAAAAGCACAATTTTATCCATTTTTTCTTCCGACCCCAAATCTTTGCTTTTTGACCCGCAGCGTTTTTTTAGTTATACGCTGCCCGGGCTTTATCGCTTGGCTTTATATTTTTGGCTTGTAACTGTTCAGTCGCATACTTCAAGAACGCTTTAAAGCTGCAAGAGAGTACAGAGTTCAGAGTACAGATGATATAGTGATCTCAAAGGAGCGCGGTTCATTGTCCAGACTATATAAATCTGTACTCTGTTCTCTCCTTCGTTGCTGAAAGTGTTTTAAAACCCTGATCGACTGAACAGATACTCGGGCTTTATTCTTCCGCGGCCCCTATGGCCTCTTTCAGGTATTGTCTGCTCTTTTGCAGCTTTTGTTCGATCGTGGGCTGAACGGAGCTGTAATCAATTTCTGATTTCATACTTTCCAAATCGAATTGAAAGCCAGGCTGGATCACCCGATTGTCGATGCCCATTTCATTCAGCAGCGCGGTCACTTTTTTGATTCGGCTTTCATTCGTCAAATACACCTTAAACTGGCGCTGGTTCAGGATGGAGAAAACGACGCCGTGAAATGTGCCCGTGAATACGAATTCAGCGTTTCTGAACATTTCAATCCATTCAAACGGCGTCAGGTTTACCGTGATCGCTGAATATCGCTTGTCACATTCACCGGCCCCGTACACGGCCAGATCATGCGCTTTGGCATAGGAGAAAATTTGATTCAAAATCTGCTCGGGCAATTTCTCGCAGTAATAGAACAGGATATACGGTTTTTCGCTCACGCGTAAATCCGCCTGGGGGAACTGGGTCAGGAAGGTGGGGTCAAGCACCCTTGCAGGCGCCGTTCCAGTCACGCGTTCCACAAGCTGCTCTGTTAAATCGTCCCGGGCGGAGATGCGCTTGAATTTCCGGATGCCGTCGATCACATACTGCGGCGGCTCTTCCTCGGATGCGGCCTTTCCCACGCTGGGCGCGTAAGCAATCAGATTCCTGCAGGTGAGGCCGATGCCGAATTTCAGCTCGGCATTTCCTTTGGAATCTTTATAATTCCATACCTCATCGCTGCCCACAATGATGCAGTCAAACCCCAGCGCGTTGATTTGACGGGCATTGAAGCACCTGGATGAAAGCGCCATATCCCGCTTTCTCGCTTTAGCAAAGGTGCGCGGGAGCTTGATCTTTTGCAGCCATTCCTTCAGCGTTTCTTTATTCCTGTAAAACCGAAACCAGCCGCCTGCGTTGATGATAAAATGCTTCAAATTGATATAGTTGATGATCTGTACATCATCTTCCGGGAAAAGCTCGGCAATGGCCTGCCGCAATGCCCATGCCTGCAGGAAAGCCCCGTAATTGCTGATATACTGATGCGTAAGAATACCGATTTTCATTTCATATCACCGCCAAATCCAAGTATTTGTTTTACCGCAGCCAATTCATGATTCGGGCCCCGGCAAATCACGTCAGCGCGTGGATAAGCGAGGTAAAATACGGCATCAGGCCTTTTTTGCGAAATACGGTTTCAGGATGATACGCTTGATTTTCGCAACGCTTTCCCGGAATAACGGATTCCTGCCAAACACCGCGAAGAAAAGAAGATTGGGAATGAGGAAACTGAGGCAGGCGTTGACGATCAGGGCAGACCATCCATTCAGCGAGAACAGCGAACAGAGGGCCAGGGATCCAGCGCAGCCCGCAAGCGCCAGCATTGCCAGCAAGCAGAAAAAGCGTGCGTACTGCCATAAATATTTATGGGGAAACACCTCGTGAAACAGGTTATGGAACAGCCAGGGAATCTGCACCGCCACAATGGATATGACGGACGAAAGCAGTATACCGTAAAGCCCCAGCCATTTCACGGTAGCCAAATTCAGCCCCAGGTTCACCAGAGCCGCCGTCAGGGGACGCCAGCGATCCTTCCGCCAGATACCCGCGGCATCCTTGAACATATTGATCAGCTTATTGACGCCCATGGAGTAATAATATATTGCAAAGCAGATGACATAATTGAAGGTGAGCATATTTTCTTCGCCCATCCAAAGCTGCATGAACGGCTGATACACGCACAGCAGCATGGCGGTAGATACGGCCATCAGCCAGCAGAAAAGCATGGTGATCCAAGACAGATCCCGATAATTTTTTTCTTCGCTTTCCGTGATCAGGCTGTTTCCCACGCCTGCCATGCACGCGGCGGTAATCACTTCAAGGAAGGTGCGCAGGGAGGTGATGACAAAATAATAATTTTGGTAAATGGCCAATGCGGCCAGGCCCATGAAAGCGGAAATGACGATCGTATCGGCATAATTGAAAACCACGCTGGAAAGCCGGGAGGTGAACAGATCCCGCACCCGGTGTACAATGTCCATGACCTTTTCTTTGGGCAGACGGCCTTTGGGGGCATAGTCCGGGTACATCTTATCCACCCGAACGGCGGTGAGTATATTAATGACGATTTGGGCCAGCAGCTGAATGATCAGGTAAGCGTAATAATTTCTGAGGACCATCAGCGCGGGAAATTTCAGCGCATATTCCACCAGCCGGATGCATAGGTTGACCTTGCTGACCACATCGATACGCTGATGCGCGTCCAGCAGGGAGCGTTTGTAAGCAAACAGCCAATAGGTCAGCACCGTGCAGCCCAGGTTCATGAAATACAGGATATACAGGTTCATATCCTGCGGGATATCGCCGCTGATCAGGCCGCGCAAAAACGGCGTCAGCGCCAGGCCCGCCACGGCGATAAACAAGCCGATCGCCCTGTAAAAGGTCCGGTACAGCTTGAGCAGGGCACAGATGGATTCCGTATCATCCTCCGAAATGGGCTTGTACATGCTGAAAACCATCGCGCTGCCAACGCCCAATTCGGCCAGATTCAGGAAGGAAAGAATAGATTTGAATAATCCGTTCAGTCCCAAATACTGCGCGCCCAGATAATGCAGCATGACCGTCCTGATGATGAAGGGGATCAGGATATTGAGAACTTTCAGCATACCGTCAAACAGCATGTTGCGCGCGGCGTTTTTTGTTCGTTCTATTTTCATGAACTGCTATCCCTTTCATGCGGTAAAACCAGTATGAAGCTTTGAAATCATTCCGCGTCTTTCCGCACCTTGGCGGCGCACAGCAGCATCGCCGGGGTATACAGGTGCATTTTGAGCAGCGTAATGAGGAGCTTGGGCCCCCGGGGCAGTCCCTTGGCCGAAACCAGCGACAGCATTTCCGATTCTTTCAGCCCTTCCTTCAAGCGCTTTACCGCTTCGCGGAAGGAGGATTCATTTCTTACGCGGAACTTAGCCGTGCGCACGATCAGGGAAGCGGGGAATTCATTGAGCTGCCGGTCGATGCTCGGCACAACGCCGCGCATATGCTCCTGCATATACGTGGTCAGGTAATAAAAGCTTTTCGTTAATAAATTCTCTTTGCTCTTGGCCCGGATGGAGCCCTCGTTGGTTTTATTGTAGTAGTACAAATGCTGATTGCTGACGTAGATGTGCTGACAGTTCAGCAGGCATTCATAGGTCATGGGCACGTCGGTAAAAACGCGGATCCGCTCATCCCGGGTGTAGCATTGAAGCTGCAATTCCCGCCTGCACGCTTTATCCCAAGTGTGGGCCTGAATGCAGCCGGTGTTCAAGCCGTTTTTTGAATCGACGATCAGTTTGGGGAATATTTCTTTTTCCATCCGCGCCCGGTCGTAGTAGCCTTCCGGAACGTTGTTCACGGTTTCTTCCAAATGATCCTCATATACATTGTCTGCGGCAAAAAGCACCATATCCAGAGGAACGGGGGATGCTGCCAGCGTGTCATGAACGAATTGCAGCATGCCTTCGGCGGCCCAGTCATCCCCATCCACATAGCAGATATAGTCCCCCTGGGCGGCCCGGATCCCCTCGTTCCGGGCGGAAATCAAGCCGCCGTTGGGCTTGTGGATCACCTTCACCCGCGGGTCCCGCCGGGCGTATTCATCGCAGATTTCCGGGCATTTGTCTGGGGAACCATCATCCACCAAAAGTAATTCAAAATCGGTATAAGTCTGAGCCAGGATGCTGTCCACGCAGCGCCTGATGTATTCTTCCACCTTATATATGGGCACGATCACGCTGATCATTTGTTTATCGCCATCCTTTGTTTTTTTACAGAATCCACGGAAGCGTCGCCGCTTAAGCGGACAGGGAGCTTCCGCCCGCCTGCTTCCCGCCGCTGCCCAGCGCCTCGCTGTATAGCTCGCTGGTCTGCGTCGTAATATCGCGCCAGGTATATTTGGCCGAAACGGTTTCCTTGGCCATGAGCCGATGGGCCTCAACCTTTTCCGGATGATCGCATAGATCCTGAAGCGTTTCCTTTAAAGCCTCCACGTTTCCGTGAGAGAAGGAAAAACCGCAGCCGTTCATAACGTCCACACATTCGCCGATATCGGAGGTTACGCAGCAGCAGCCGTAATTCATGGCCTCCAGCAGCGTCAGGGGCATGCCCTCCAAATCGCTGGGCAGCACATAAAGGTAGGCGTTGCTGTACAGTTCCTCTGCGATGGTTCCCTGCTGAAAGCCGGTGAAGATGATGGATGGATTGTTTTGCGCCATGGCGTGCAATTGCCGAACGTAATCATCTGTGTCCGACGTGCCGCCCACGATCACAAGCTTTTTATCCGTCCGCAGCGATTGATAGGCTTTGATGAGGTAATGAATGCCCTTTTCCGGCACCAAACGCCCCAAAAACAGGATGTATTCCCGAGATTTCAGGCCGAACTGCTTTGTGATTTCCTGAGCCGGCCGGGCCGTTGCCGGGTCGATGCCGTTGGGAATCAGCACGGTTTCCCGATGATATTTTTCCAGAAAATAGTTCTGGACCCCCTTGCTGAGCACGATGATTTTATGGGCGTGGCGAACGGCGGCTTTTTCTCCCTGCATGATATACGCAGAGGCCAGTTTTCCCCATTTCTGCCGCATGTGATCCAGGCCGTGAATGGTAACCACCACTTTTTTTCCGCACAGCCTTGGCAGCCAGCAAAGGATGCAGGGCCCCTCCGTATGGAAGTGCACCAGATCGCAGCGGCTGAAGGAGGCCATGATCGTGGCGATGATCGAAGAGGACATGGCCCCCAGTCCGCGCCGATTGATCGTAGGCGTCCAGATCAAATGGACTCCCTTGTATTCCTTGGCCAGGGGGCCTTCTTTTCTGGCCTTTTTAAAATCCTCGTTCGTTCGGTTATAGCAGGTCACGTCGTAGCCCTGCTGCACCAGATGCGGCGCCAGGTTGCTCACCACCACCTCCACCCCTCCGTTTTGGGAGGGAATGAACTTGTGCCCGATCATTGCGATGTGTTTTCCCGTTTTCTGCGTTTTCATGGTATCACTCCCAGCGTTCATCCTTTTTTGGGCGTTGATTGCGGCCCCCTTGCGGGCGTGAAATTGGATTTTCTCGTGTATTGATGAAATTATTCTGAATAACAGCGTTCTTATTTGGCCCTGGAAGCGTCTGCGCGGGCCGCCATGTTCAAATAGATTTCCTGCAGCTTGCGGCCTTCCTCGTGAATGTCGTACCCCGCTTGCCGGACAATATCCGCGCCTGCCGCCCGGTCGCTTTTTTCCTGCCTGACGGCAAGGATCCGCCGGGCCCATTCTTCATTGCCTGCTTCCAAAGATACGCGGCACGCGTCGGGCAAAAGCAGGATTTCGTCGGTGACCCTGTCGGAAAAGAAGCAGGGCAGTCCGGCTGCCTGCGCTTCCACCCCAACTACGGGCAGGCCTTCGAATAACGAGGGCAGCACAAAGCAATCCATGGCTTGATACCATTCGTTTACATTGGCCATCTGCCCAAGGAAGAGAACACGCTCCTGGAGCCCCAGCGCTCCAGCCTTTTCCTGCATGGACTGTTCCAATTCGCCCACGCCGATCAGCGCCAGCCGGGCTTCCGGCGCTGCTTTTGCGACGGAAGCGAAAATGTCCAGCAGCCGCGTGTGATTTTTCTGCAGGTTGAATCTACCTACATGCCCGATCACAAAACTGTCTTCCAACTGATGAAGCTGCCGCAAGCGGTTCCTGACTTCCGGCTGAAAACGGAATTTGGACAGATTGATCGCGTTATGAAGGATGAAGCCGGAAGCTTTCCAGCGCTTTTCCCCATAATAGAATATTCCCGCGTCTCTGCCGCAGCCCCAGTAATCCGTCGCTGCGCCAGGCAGCAGCTGCTTGCACAGCAGCTTCAGCAGATACTTGGGATCACGGATGATCTGGGTATTATGGGCGTGCGCGATCCGAACCTTTATGCCCACGTCCTTGGCGCTTTTCAGCGCATAATAGCCCAAGGTGCCGTTATGAGAATGAACGATTTTGATATCGGGGTTTTCGTGAAGCAGATTTGCCATATACCGTTCATATTTTGGAAAATGAAGGGGATTGAGCCCCGGGCTGACAAAAACCCTGCCTCCCATGCTTCGTATTTCCTCGTCGTATTCTCCCGGCACGGGCTTGTTGGCCAGAAAGTCAAATTGGATTTTTGTCCTGTCCATCTCCCGGTAATAGTTCATCAGAAAGGTTTCGATACCGGCCCGTGCCATATTACTGACAGAATGCAGCACGCGAATCATCTTTCCTGATCCCTCCAATTTTTTCGTCTTTCCAAAGCGTTTTATGCTCCGCTCAAAGCTTGCTGACAATTTGGAAGGTCCGTTCGCAATTCTGTTCATCCCGTATGGGGAAGAAGGCGTCCAACCGGTCATGGTATTCTTTTTCCATGCGGAAATTGTTTTGGACGCATTTAAGCAAGGCGTCCATCAATGCTTCCTCGGTTTTGACCACCGGGCCAAAGCCGTGTTTCTCGTAGGAAAAATAAGCTTCTTTATAATGGAACTTCCGGAATTCTTCCTGATCGAACTGGTAATAGATGACAGGCTTTTCCATATAACCGACGTCGAAAAATACGCTGGAATAATCCGTGATCAGCAAATTGCAGTGCAGCAGGAGCGTCTGCACATCAAAATCATGCCAGTCCGCCAGGATGATCCTGTCCGACGGGGAGGTGAATTTGCTCAATTCTTTTTGAATCTCAATGTGCGGATAAAAAATCAGCTTCAGGTTGTGCTCCTCCAGCATTCGGGGCAGCAGAGGATTGTTCAGCAGGGATTGAAACTGCTTGTAATAAGCCGTCTCATAAAAAGCATCTCCATGGGGATAATTGAAACCGCGCCAGGTGGGCATGACCAGGATTTCGTTGGACGGATTGTTTCCCCTGGTCAAGTTATCGTATCGGCACAATCCGGTATACTGCACAACGCCTTTTGGGAAACCAAACTCAGCTATCAGGTAATCGTATTCCATTTTTCCGCCGCTGGCAAAGAAATCAAGCTTCAGGTAGGGATAGTGTTCTCTTTTCATCTCGTCCTTGATAATCCCATGCTGAAGCCAAACCTGCTTGCCTCTTGGATGAATGCCGATCTGACGCAAATGATAAAAAGCCATCAGATCCGGGGAGGCAGGCTGCACATGCGTGCTGATCAGTTTATCTGCCGTCAGGTACATCAGATAATGCCGGATCGATGCCATCCGAACGGTCTGGCCGAGCCGGGCAACCTTGTCATAATCCGGACTGGTATTGTCTATCACATAGCAGGCGTTGATCTGGGGATGGTTCTCTCTCAAATAGCGGAAAAACCAATATCCATTGTCCCGCGCGTCGAAGCCTCGTTCCGCCACCAGCCAAAGATGCTGATAGGCTTTGTTCGTTTTTCTCAATATGGCGGCAACGGGCCAGAGGACCAGCAGAAGGATCATATTTTTCAGGTATATTGCCAGGCGCTTTAGTTTATACATTTTTATCTTTTTCCCCTTCCATTTCGATCACCCAGATTTCGTTGGCAGTCTCGGCGGGTGTGGGCGCTTTCCATTTTCGTCTTCTTTCCGCTATGAAGATTCGGTAGCTGTAGCTCATGGGAATCAATCGAAGGCCGATGCTGCTCCAGAAATAGAACGCGGTGTTATCCGTTAAATAAGTAACGCTCATATATGCCAGAATGGCCATGTACAGCAGGGCAGTCTCCGTATCATACCGTTTCAGCCAGAATAGGGGAAACAGAATGTATTGGATGCCCGCCCATAGGGTAAAACCCAACGCGCCAAGTTCAATAAAGATTTTCAGTATATCGTTGTGCAGCGGATAAGGACGGTTCAGATATCCCTGCTCAACCCACATGGCAACGAGATCCAACACCTTTTCTAAACCCAATCCTTTCCAAAAAGGGGAAAACTCATAATACTCGTTGGGAAGACTCCACAGCACGTCGCGGCCCATCATATCGATCCCCAGCGATTCTAAGAATTCCACCAGAATTCCTGATCGGGATAGGTACACATATACATAAAAGAACAGAAAAAGCCCAATTCCCGTGGCAATGATGAGCCGCTGCGGTTTTTTCGTCATTCGGAGCACTTTTACATAGCAGCACATTAACGCAACAGCCGGCAGCGTGCTCCGTTTTAATCCGACGAGCATGAAAAAAATGCAAAGTCCAATGCTGAGATAGCGGATCCTTCTTTCCGATGGCGTTTCCTTGGGAGCGAACATCAAATAATAGATCAAAAACTGACCAAACAGAAAGGTGATGTCGTGAATCTCCATCGCGCGGACAAACCCTTCCGCGTTGCCGAAGGTGACAACACAGGTAACGACGGAAACAATGCTTGGCACGAGCCCATAGTTGGGGATCTCCAGCAGCATGATGCTTGCATTCGTGATGCACATGCTCAAAAACAGAAGGTTGATCGCTCTGGTTTCAAACAGATAGCACATGCAAATGGCGTAAATGATTGTAACCGTCTGGAAAAAGATTTTTTGCGCGCCCGCGCTGATGGATGATAAAGCCGAGAAATCCGTTATCCATATATACATGCTGATCACCGTATAAACGGCAATCAGGAGCATATACAACGGAAAAAAACTGACAGCCTTTTTCAGATTGATAAAATCTGCATCTACGAGAAAATTCAAAAAAGCGCAGGCGATTGTTCCCAGGGCGACCGCTTTAGGCAGCCCCTTCAGCATCAAATTGATGACCCGCCAATCGCCCAAACCGGCAATAACGGTGCATAGAACCGCGATGTATGTGACAATGACCGAGGTAACCTTCTTTGGAATTGGCGTTTCTTCGTCTTCAATGCCATAGGGCAGCGTTCTTTTGATTGTCACGTTCTCCCTCCCTTCGTGCAAAGATTTCCATTTGCCTCTATCGGGCGGCCGCTGCTTTTTGTTTCAGCTTTTTCAGTGTTTGCGAGGGATACAGAACGATGTTCATCCACCCCGTTTTTTCCATGATTTTGGCGATGATAACGGGTACGGCGATCCCAACCAGCATACCGACGGCAACGTGGAGCCAGTAGTTATGCATCCCTGCTTTCTGCATCAGGATCCGGACCCCGGCTGTAAAAATGGTGTGCATCAGGTAAATGGGAAAACTATAGCGGTTCAGGTACATCAGGAATCTTTCTACCGAGGCATGCTTGACCAGCAGCGAAACGAGCGTTACGCTGGCAATGATGCCGGCGGCCCTTTCTATTTCGACGATCACCGGCAAACCGCTGATCCCCGTGAACAGGCAAAGGGCCTCCAGCGCCAGATGCCCCGCGATCACCGCTGCCGCCTTAACGCCGGAAAAGCAAAGCTTATCCAGAGAGGAAAGGCAGACGCCGAAGCCGAAGGCAAACGCCCAGGAAATGATATTTCCCAAAGAAAGAAAAGGCAGATCGGGAAAAAGCATGTGCACGCAGCTCAGCACAGTGAGAATCACCGTGATCCATACATTGCTCAAAAATCGGGAAAGCAAGGCATACAGGACGAAAAGGAGAAACAGCGTGCGCAGAAACCAATAATGGGCTACCGGGGTTTTCCACAGATACAGGATTTCCTGGGCCGAATGGGAAAAATTCGTGCCCGGGATCATTTGGTTGATCAGGGTATACAGGATGGAAAACACGAAATAGGGAACGCCCAGATTCACCGCTTTATGCAGGATGAAGCGCCACCGTGTTTTCTTCCCCTTCCATTCTCCTGTGAGATGGTATACAAAGCCGCTCAGAAACATAAAAAGCGGCACATGGAAGGACCAAATAAAGTCCTTTAGGGAAGAGGCGAAGGGCGGCAGCGCAACCCCGCCCATGTTCTGGACGCCGAGGATCACATGACCAAAAACGACCAGCAAGCAGGAATAAGCTTTTAAGCAGTCTGCCAGCTTGTTCCTCGCCATATCTTTTTCTCCTTCCTCGTTCGCGTGATAAAAGACGGGGCAGAATGTACCTGCTGAAAGATCGTTCATTGGGGAGTGGGGCCCCGCGCCGATTTCGTGGTTTTTCTTTCGCCGCCGCAATGGCGGGTCATTTGGCCTTCGCCATATTCATGCGCTGCATGGAAATACGGAGCAGGCCTCGAATATCAAAGGTGTTGTCGTCATCCGAAACGGCTTTGCCGCAGACATAACGAATTTCATGACCCTGATTGAGGTTGTTGTATTCTTCCACCTGGCGGTCGATGGCTTCCAGGATAACATCCAGCTTTTTCGACGAGCAATCTGGGAAGAAGACCATAAAGTTTCCGGTGCCGTTATATCCGATAAAGCAGTAAAGATCGCTGAAGCTCTTGAGGATCAGACCGAAATCCCTCATCACCGCATCGCCGGTGGCGCGGCCATAATCCCTGGTGATATCGTTCAGGGACGTCATTCTCAAAGCGAGGCAGGAATAATTCTCGGGAAGCATCTTCTGCGACGCTTCGTCAATGAATTCATCGCATTTGGCGCGGTTCGGCAACCCGACCTTTTTGTCCACATACAGAAAATAATCAATGAAATCCAGCAGTCTGCCAATCAATACCGCCCCAACGACGCCCACGAAAGTAAACAGCATCACGGCGACGGCAACATACAGCTTGATATTGACCGCAGTGTTCACATTGATGCTGCTGACCATCGTCAGGTAATCCGCGCTCAGGTACCGGTTCAGCTCGCGTCCGGTTTCTTCCACGTCCCGATAATACTCGGATACCAGATTCGAGCAATGATCGATTTTCGCCTGGATTTCTTCGGCGCTGATTGTGCTTCTGTTCTCTGTATGGAGCGCGTTTTCAAAAACGGACAGCAAATATTCGTTATGCTCTTTTTCGATTTTTCTGTTCCGAATGCTGATGTTCAAATCCACATATTCCGCGATGAGGCCGTCGTAGGTTGTTTCTTTATCGTTGCTGTCGTTGTCATACTCCACGTCTTTCAAAATATATTCAGTGCCCACCTCCTGATTGCTTGAATTGTGGTAATGGTAATCCATCATTTCCTTGTTTCGGTCGCTGTAATTATCGATTAGGTTTTTCAAATGATCAGCCTGCTGCTGCCGGTTCTGAATGAACAGCTCCAAATCCTCGCAGTCCTTGGTCAGCCGGTTCATCAGCACCTCGATGTCGGTGGTTTCCGCGTGCCCCAGGATCGTGGCGTACAGGTTGGGGATCTCATAGTTGTACAGATGCGTGTAGATATTGCACAAATCGTTGTATGTGTAGCCCGTTTCGATGGAACGGAAATAGGGCATGGCTGTCCGTTTATTGTTTAAATAATCCACCATCTGGGCAACAGCGTCCTCCAGCACCTGGGCGCTTTCAATAAAATCATAGTTCCCTTGGGCCAAGGCTGTGGCGGCGTTGTTTTGCAAACGCTCTTCTACGTACTTTTCCGTATAGAATTCGCAGTAGTTTTTGATGATCGCGTCCAGCACGTTCCAGGCGTAATTGGCGTTTGTGCTGCTGCCGCCGACGAAATACACCCGGTATGTATCCGCCGTGTAGGAGGTTTCCTCACCTTTATCCAGCAATACGCTCATCAGCTTTTGCTTCGTTTCGGGAACAATCTCCTCCACGTAGCAATTAGATCGGATGGAATCGATGTTGGATTGGTAGCCCAGATCCTTCAGCGCCGCGTCAATAACCGTGGAAGAAAAAATCTCTTCCACGTTCAGGGGGCTGCCGTCCGGGGTAAAGCCATCCTGCGCCGCTTTGTTGGCGTATCGGATGACCGTGGAAGCAATATACCTTTGCTGTGATTTTCCATAGCGATAAATCGCTACGGAGCCCACGACGGCCAACAGGAAAATCAGAAGGCTGAATTGCTTCAGGTAACGAAAAATGCTGAATTTCTTCATACTTTTTTATCACTTCTTCTGAAGTATTGGCGGCAGAATGTAACCGTGAACGCGATTCCAAGGAGAAGCACCGCGCCGAATATAGAATTGACAGGCTCGATGCGGTCTGTAAAACGCTGATAGCTGTCTCGGAAGCTCAGGTAGTTGCGGGCTTTGTAACTGGTATAGGATTTGTCGATTTTCCGGATGTCCGACGCCAGCTTTTCCAGCGAATCTTCTATTTGCTTGATCATGGCGTCGGCCTTTTGGCGCAGCGCCGCCTGCGGAGCATTCGTTTGCATTTTCTCGGTCAGGTATTTGTTGTAATCAATTCCTTCCAATTTCTCCGTCGCTCCGTAGAGCTGCCCGTCCGCGTGAAGTGCCATATTATCCATCCCGGTTTTTGTTCTGGACATATAGTATTTCATGGATTGGTCTTCCGTGGGGATCATCACGATGGCGCTCATAGCCACATCATACATTTTGATGCCCTTATTGTCTTCCTCATAAGCGGCCATGAATTTATCATACAAAATGCGGTCCATGCGGATCTTGTAATCCAGCATGTCGCTCAGGCTCTGCTTATCGCTTGCGATCCCGTTTTCAATGATATAGGAACGCAGCCTGGCCAGATCGTAGGTATAGAAGTTATTCACCCGCTGCTCCAGGGCGGAGAAGGTGGTTCCGATTTCGGGGTCCTGGTAATTCTTGTTTTCCCGCTTGCGAAGCTGCACGTATTTCCCCAATTGGTTGCATTTGAGCTCAAGCAGATCAACGGTTATCAAATACTCGTCGTTGAACTTCAAATCGCTGATGTCAAAGGAAAGGATGGAATGATTGATACCGTAATGCTCTACGAAAAACTCCCGGTAGGCCTTGCACAGGAGAGACAGCATGGTATCGGCGGATCTTTTTTGAATTTTGCTGTTGTTCGTAAATTGGATAACGTAGGATGTGCTGATAAAATTCACTTTGCCGCTCACATTCTTGCTGTGCGTGGCGTTTACGCTGATACACTTGCTCAGCTCTTCCGGTGTAATTTCATCCTGAAGCCCCGCGTAATCAATCAGCCGCTCCATCACCTCGACGCTTTCTATTTCGTAAATGTTGAACCGGGTTTGGCTGGGCGTGAGCCCCTGGGAAGCTTCTTCGTAATCCAGAGAAACGATCGTGCTGGAGGTGTGCAAGCTTTGGATATAGAAATAAACGCAGAATAAAACGAAAACAATGAGAAAGGAAAGCAGCACAAGCAGCCTTCGCTTCCAAAAGTAAGCGAAAGCTCCCCGCAGGCTGATCCATCCTTTGCCAAGGATGCTTGACGGCGATGGATCCTGTGATGCTTTCAACGTTTTTTTGATGTCGATCTGCATTTGTCCGCCTTCTTCCGTTCGCTGATGAAAAAAGATTTTGAGCTGTCCCGCCAATCGGCTGCGCCGCATGAAGCGGAACCCAGGCCCGTCAATACCAATTAACGTCGATCACAACCAGTTCAGGCATATTGTTGATCCGGGGGATCGGACTGGAATCTCCCAGTCCCCGGCTGATGATCAAGGGCTTCTGATTGCTTAATATATTTCTGCCCCCATAGTAAGTGGGGAAGAAGCCTTCCTCCTCGCTGTACAAACCGCCAAGCAGCGGAATGTTTACGATTCCGCCGTGAACATGGCCGGCGATTCCCAAATCAAAATCATAATCGGACAATTGAGCGTCAAACAAAATGGGAACATGGGCCATGACGATGCTGTATGCGGAAGGATCAAGGAGCGTAGTATTCATGAATTTTCTGGCGCCATATTCTTCAAACCCGGAGCGCGTGGTGCTGCTGATGCCCAGCAATTGAATCTTATCCGGGCCGATCTGAATGGTTTTTTGCGCGTTGCGAAGGATATTCAGCCCTGCTTTTTCAAACCTTTCAGGCAAATCCTTGTCATTTTTTAAATAAATGCGTTCATCCTCATGATTACCCATTATGCCGTAGCACGGCGCGATGGGGGTCAGATTGGACACAAGGTTCAGCATGGATTGATAATCGTCCTCCGCCTTGATGACCATATCGCCCGCGAACAGGATCAGGTCTGGCTTCAGGGACCGGATATCGGATATCAGGTCTTCGTTGTTTTCCCCATATTCCCGGTTGTGAATGTCCGCGATGACAATCAGCCGTATGTTTTGGCTGACCTTTTTTGAAGTTTCCTGGTAGAATGTGATTTCATAATGCGTTTTAGTATATTGGGAATACAAGTAAACCGCTCCGCCCGCCAAGAGCGCAAGCGCCAGCAGGCAGATCAGAATATATAAGATGCACCGAAGAAATCTACGGTTCTTTCGTTTTTGCGGTTTCTGTTCAGCCGCGGTATTGCTCTTCTTCGCGGTTTTGTCATTCTTTTTCATAACAGTTCAGCTTCCTTTACCAGGTAGTACCATCCATAAAACAGTTCCCGTGATCACCGCATGAGACGGCAAAAGCATTGACACATACTGTAAAGATTATGAATACAGCCAGAATGAAAAACTGAAAAATATAACTCAAATAGATGGGTATATATCCAACTTTTATTATAACACATAAGCATATTCTGTTCCATATAGAAATTGGTAAAATTTCATGTATGCATAAAAAACGCAGGATGATTTTAACACTTTTTACATATTCATTGTCTGAAGCGAAGCGCCGTTCTTCTGATTTTTTGCTTCTGAAAAGACCAAGCCGGAAAGCCCGGACATGATCTTTTATCGAAGGGGGACCCGATATGTATTTGTTTATTTTGCGGCCAATGATGCTTATTGCGCGGGAGAAACCGCGGCGTTTTCCTTCATCCATTCCAACGCCTTGCCGTAGCCCTCAAATCCCAGGCCAATGAAGTGAGCCTGACAGGCCATGCCGGCGTAGCTGATTTGCCGGAAGGGCTCCCGCTGGGAAATGTCGGTGAGGTGCACTTCGGCCGCAGGCAGGTTCACTGCTTTCAGAGCATCCAGAATGGCCACGGAGGTATGGGTGTAAGCGGCGGGATTGATGATGATGCCGTCCATTTCCCCATAAGCGGATTGGATTTTGTCCACCAGCTCGCCTTCATGGTTGCTTTGAAAAATGTCCACATCCAGGCCCAGCTCCCGGGCCCTTTTGAGAATGTTAAGCTGTAAATCCTCATAGGTTTGCGCGCCGTACAGGTGCTTTTCCCGGATGCCCAGCATGTTCAGGTTAGGGCCGTTCAGAATGAGCAGCTTCATCGAATCCCTCCAATATTTTTGCGGTCGTCTCTTCTTTGGCGTCCTGCGAAACCACGGTAAAGTCCGCGCAGGCGCGGTATAGGGGGGTGCGGGTTTCTTCCATTTTGCGAAGCGCTTCGATACCGGAGGACAAAGGCCTGCCCTCTATGGACAGTTGATCAATTGGCCGCTGGAGCCAGCAAATGATTCCGTTTTGCCGAAGCGCGCGTACATTATCCTTACGCAGGATAGTCCCGCCGCCGGTGGAGATCACCCGACCGCTTTGTTTTCCAAATTCCTTCGCGATTTCGCTTTCGATTTCCCGGAAGCCCTGTTCGCCCTGATTTGCGAAAATATCGGGAATGGGGCCATGGCGCTTCACGATTTCCGCGTCCAAATCCACAAAGGGCCGGCCCAGCGCCTGGGCGGCGAGCCTTCCCTGGGTGGTTTTCCCGCTGCCGGGCATACCCACCAAAATCAGGTTCAGGCAATCCTTCCGCACAGCCCGGTACGCTGTTTCAATCGCTTCCTCGGGAATATCCCGATCCAGAAACAGCCGGGCGGCGTGCCAGGCCTGGGCTACCAGCATCCACAGCCCGTCAATGCGGGGAATGCCCGCCGCTTCCGCGTCCAGCAGCAGGGCGGTTTTCGCCGGATTGTAAATCACATCCGCCACGCCGGACAGATGGGGGAACCGGGAAAGATCAATGGGAGCAACCAAATTGCCGGGGTACATGCCCACGGGGGTGGCGTTGATGATCACGTCCGCGTCGGTATGCTTATCATATAAGCTTTCATACGTGATGGGGCCTTGACGGGAAACGACCGCATATTCCCGGGCCTTTTCCACCCGGCAGGCGGCTTGCGCCGTCAGGGAGGTGCCCCCGCTGCCCAAAATGACCACCTTTTTTCCGGTCAGGGATATACCCGCCCGCTTTAGCATGGACAGCATGCCCGGCAGATCGGTGTTTTCCGCGCAGAGCTTCCCGCAGCGGAAATACAGCGTGTTGGCGCTGCCCACCTGCCGCACGGTATCGGATATTTCATCGCAGAAGGGCAGCACGTCTTTTTTATAGGGGATGGTGATGTTCAGGCCCTTGAAATCCCGTTTTTTCAGCGTTTCAAACAGCGTTTCCCGGCTCATGGGATAAAGCTGATAATCGTAATCCCCGAAAAACCGATGAATTTGTGGGGAATAACTGTGGCCCAGCCGTTCCCCGATCAAGCCGTATTCCATTACCGCAGCTCCTCATAATTCCCCAGGAAAGTAAACTGATCGGCATCCTGGCGCAGCTGCTCCATCAGGCCCCGGATCGCGGGGTCCAGGATGGAGGCTTCAATATCGAAGAAGAAACGGAATTCAAAATCCTTGCCGGGGATGGGTCGGCTTTCCAGCTTGGTCAGATTGACTCCCATCACGGAAATATGGCTGAGCAGCCGGTACAGGGATCCGGGCCGGTGGGCGGCGCTGAGCATGAGGGAAATTTTGTTGGCCCCCTCGTACACTTGCAGATCCTTGGCGATGCAGATGAAGCGGGTGGAATTATTGCCCGTATCGCTGACAGCGTCGGACAGCGTTTCCAGCCCATACAGCGCTTCGCACTCCTGGGAGGCAATAGCGGCCAGATCACGCCGTCCGGATTGTGCCACAAAGGCGGCGGACACAGCGGTGTTTTCCATGGGGGTCACTTTGATCTGGGGATGGGCGGCCAGGAACGCGCCGCATTGGCGCAGGGCCTGCTCATGAGACACCACTTCCCGAACGTCCGCCAATTTTACGCCGGGCAGGGCCAGCAGCCGATGCTCGATGCGCTGGCGGGCGGCCTTTACGATGTGGAAATGATGCTTTTCCATCAAATCGTACACCTGGGTAACGGAACCGGCGGTGCTGTTTTCAATGGGCAGCACGCCGAAGGGACACATGCCCTTTTCCACAGCGTTGAACACGTCGTTAAAGGTGTTCATGTACAGAATATCGGCAAATTCAAACATGCGCTCGGTGATCT
>JAUNMW010000234.1 GCA_030537395.1 Clostridia bacterium
CCACCATGTATCTTCGCGAGAAGTGGGTCCAGGGGGCGAAGTCCCCTGGCGCAGGGCTGGGGGCGCGTAGCCCCCAGCGTACCCCTTAGTTGGCATTAACTCAGTAATTTAAAGGGCTCAATAACAGAAAACGGCGATTCTGTGACAGCGGTTGCGGAAAAGACGGAAAGCATGCTATAATCGAACCGGGGAAAAAAACAGGACAGCGTGATCCCCGGGAGGCAAAGGAATGAACAAAAAGAAGCTGATATTGATTGCCGACGATGAAATCGGCATTCATGAATCCCTGCGGATCTATCTGGCCCGGGAGGATTACGAGGTATATTCCGTGTTCCGGGGGGACGATGTGATGGAGGCGTTCCAGCGCATGCGCCCGGACCTGGTGATCCTGGATATTATGATGCCGGGGCGCACGGGAACCCAGGTGTGCGCGGACATCCGGGCGATCTCGATGACCCCCGTGATCATGCTGACCGCCAAGGGCGAGGAAGTGGACAAGCTGCTGGGGTTTGCCCTGGGCGCGGACGATTATATCGTAAAGCCCTTTTCGCCCCGGGAGATCGTGTCCCGCATCCAGGTGATTTTCCGCCGCATGAACCAGATGCAGACGGCCCCGGAGCAGGGCAAGCTGACGGTGGGCAATACGGAAATCGATTTGAAATGCTACGAAGTGCACGTAAACGGGGAAAGCGTGCTGCTGTCTCCCAAGGAAGTGGAGATCCTGCATTTGATGGCCAGCCATCCCCGGCAGGTGTTTACCCGGGAGCAGCTGCTGGATAACATCTGGGGCTTTGAATTCAACGGGGACCCACGGGTGGTGGATACGAGCATCAAGCGTATCCGAAAAAAGCTGCCGGAGGAAACGGACATTCTGCTGCGCTCGGTATACGGCGTAGGGTATAAAGCGGAGGTGCGGGAGGATGCCTAAGCGGTTTTCCTCCATTACCCGGATTCTGCTGCTGATGGCGGTGTTTTTGGTCGGCGTGTCCGTGGTGTATTTCGCCATGAGCAGCTATTATTTCAGCGACATCAATATTTCATCCAACTATACCGCGCTGACGGGCAGCATCCGCGGCGCGGCGGAGCTGCTGGGACAATATCGGGCCGGGAAAATCAAGCCGGAGGCGCTTTGGCAGGCGGTGAACCCCGTGCTGAATACGGACGGGGCTTTTTACATGCTGCTGGACGAGGAAAAGAAGGTGCTGGCGTACACGGAAAGCGCAGCGCCGTATTTTGCCGGAAGCACCCTGCCCGCGCTGCTGGACGCGGCGGACCGGAATGAGGCGGCCGCTGTGCGCAGACGGGAGGAAAACGGCACGGCGCTGCTGCTGGGCCAGAAGGTGGAAGGGGGCTATGTGCTGGCGGGACGGCCTATGCACTCTTTCTCCGGCGCTGCGCTGTCTTTCCGCAGCCGCATGCTCATTTCCACTGGCGCTGTCATGCTGCTGCTGCTTTTGATCGGCGTGCTGTCGGCCCGCCGGGCTTCCCGGCCCGCCCGGATCATTACCGAAATGGCGGGGCGGCTCACGGAGGGGGAGCAGGTGACGCTGCCTGAGAATCTGCCGGGCGAGGACATGCGGGAAATCGCCGCGGCGCTCAATTACATGAGCCGTTCCGTCGCCCAGGCCATCAGCGATTTGAAGTATGAAAAGGAAACCATGGCGCTGGTGCTGGAGGGCCTGAGCGAGGGCATTTTGGCGGTGGATGAAAAGGGCAAGATCCTGCATGAAAACGCCGCGGCCTGGCAATTGCTGGGCGGAGAGGACACGGAAGCGTATCGGGCGGTCATGGCGTCTCTGCGGGAAAACCGCAAAGAAAATCACTGGGACGGAAAGTTCGCGGCGGGGGATCGGATGCTGTACTTTGCCGTTTCCCGGCTGCCGGAGGAAAAGGAAGGCAGACGCCGGGGTACCGTAGCCCTGATCCGGGATATTACCGAGCAGGAGCGGCTGGAGCGCACCCGTCACGACTATGTGGCCAATATTTCTCATGAACTGCGAACCCCCCTGGCCTCCATCCGGGGCCTGGGCGAGGGATTGCGGGATGGCTTGGTAACAGAGGACGGGGACCGACAGCGTTATTACAATATCATCGTGCAGGAGGTCACCCGCCTGTCCCGGCTGGTGAACGATATGCTGGAATTATCCAGCCTGCAGTCCAATCCGGCGGCGTTTGACATGGAACGAGTGGACCCCAACGAGCTGATTTATGATCTCCACGACCGGAACGGCAGCCTGTTCACCGAAAAGACCCTGACCTTCGTGCGTTCCCTGCCGGAGGAACCCCTGCCGGATATCCGCTCCAACGAGGATCGGCTTTCTCAGGTACTCACGATCTTTTTGGACAACGCCCGGAAATATACGCCCGAGGGCGGTACGGTGATCCTGGGCGCGGAAGCGGCGGGAAACGGCGTGCGCTTCTTCGTGCGGGATACCGGCATCGGCATGGATGAGGAAACCCAGCGCCTGGCCTTTGAGCGCTTCCATCAGGCGGAGCGGGGCCGCAGCGATAAGGGCAGCGGTCTGGGGCTGTCCATCGCCCGGGAAATTTTGCAGAAAATGGGCGTGGAAATCCAATTGAAAAGCGCCCCCGGGGAAGGGAGCGAGTTCTCGTTCGTGATCGAACGAGGTTATCCATAAATTGGCCCTGTCTAAACTTGACGATATACCTGAAATTCAGTATAATAAAAAAGCCGTCCAATCATTGGACAGCAGACAGGGAGACAATACGCGGAGCTTTCACCTGCTGGATTCCAAAGAAGAAAGCGGGTGATGTGCATGACCGGATATGAAATCACCATGATTTGTATCGCTGCCATGACTCTCTTGCTGAAATTGATCGAAGTTATTTTAAACTTGATTAAAAAGTAAGGAGAAGCCACCGCGTATTCGCAGTACGCGGTGGCTTTGTAGAATTTACCACCGGCAGGTGGTAAGCTCCGCGGAGTTTACACCGTCTCCCTGCCTTTATTATAAGCATGATCCCCGCCTGTGTCAAGCGGGAAAAATAGAACGCGATCAACGGGATTTGGAGGAAGAAAACCATGTTCGGCAGAATGATGAACAATTTCTATTATGGAAAAAGCGGCAAGGGGGACTTTCGGAAAGAGGACCTGCCCAAGAACCGCTGGCAGCTTTTCTGGGAAATGCTGCGGGTGCGCTTCGCCGCCCTGTGCCGGCTGAATCTGATGACGGTGGCGGCCTGGCTGCCCCTGATCATTGTTGTGGGAATTTTTATTACCAATGTGATAAGTGTACTGAATAACCAACTCCAATTTCAGGCCTATATGGAAAACGGTGCGCTAACCGAATCATTTACAGAAGAATCTGTAAATCGATTGGCTCAAGCGGGAATAACAGATATGGATACCATGAACAAAGTCTCGTTTGATATAATAAGGGTGGAACTGAATAAAATGTTATTATTGCTTATTCCCTGCATCCTGATCACCGGTCCGGTGCAGGCGGGATTGGCGTATGTGACCCGGAACTGGAGCCGGGACGAGCACGCCTTCATCTGGTCCGATTTCAAGGACGCCGTGAAGGAAAACTGGAAGCAGGGCCTGGGCGTATCCGCCATCACCTCCCTGCTGCCCATCATCCTGTATGTGGGCTATCAATTCTACGGCCAGCAGGCGCAGACCAACGTGATTTTCATGGTGCCCCAGATGTTGCTGGTGATGATTTGCGTGGTGTGGGCCCTGAGCCTGGTGTTTATGTACCCGATGATGGTCACTTACAAGGTGTCCTTCGGCCAGCTGATCAAAAACAGCATGGTCATGGCCATCGGCCGTCTGCCCCAAACGGTGGGTATCCGGCTGCTGATGCTGGTGCCTGCGATGATCGCCGGCGTGGTGTTTTTCTTCACCGGGTCCCTGATCGCGCTGCTGGTGCTGGGCGCGTATTATATCCTTTTCGGGTTTGCCTTCTTCCGTTTCGTTGCCGCCAGCTATACCAACGGCGTGTTCGATAAGTTCATCAATTCCCATATGGAGGGCGTGGAAATCAACCGCGGTCTGGCCTCCGAGGATGATGAGGATGAGGACGAGGAAGAACAGCAGGAAGACGAAAACCAGCCTCAATAAAAATTGAATGATTGCTCCCAGGCGTGCGCATACTGTTCCTCAGGAGGGGATGGTATGCGCATGCTTTCTCAGGAGGAACGTTTGAAATATGAAATCGCCCGGGAGCTGGGCCTGCTGCCCAAGCTGCTTGAAGTGGGCTGGGCCGGACTGAGCACCGCGGAAAGCGGCCGCATCGGCGGAATGGTGGGCGCTAAGAAGCGCCAAATGAAAGCAGGGATGAGGGATCAGGAGCCGGGCGCTTTTCCCTGAAACCTATCACCCAATACCTGCTTCCCGCACAATTACCAAGGAGGATCATGATGTATACCGCGTTTGCCCGCGTGTACGACGCGCTGATGGATACGGTGGATTATGCTGCCTGGGCGGCGCATTATCGAAAACTGATGGATGAATACGGCGTGCCCCGGCAGGGAAAATGCGTGGAATGCGCCTGCGGCACGGGCAGCCTGACCCTGCCTTTGCGCAAAGGGGGCCTGCAGATCACCGGGATGGATGTATCGGAAAATATGCTGGCCGCCGCCATGGAAAAGGCCCGGGCGGCGGGGCTCATGATCCCCTTTGTGCGGCAGGATATGTGCGCCCTGACTGTGCCCAGGAAAGTGGACTGCGTGCTTTCCACCTGCGACGGAGTCAATTATCTGACCTCGCCGGACAAGGTCCAGGCGTTTTTTTCCGCCGCCTTTGCCGCGCTCAAGCCCGGCGGTGCGCTGATTTTTGATGTATCTACCCCGGAAAAGCTGTCCGGTACTCTGGGCCGCAATACCTTGTTTTCCGATGACGATGATATTTCTTATATTTGGCGCAACGCTTGGGACGAAAAGAGCGCCTGCGTGGCGCTGACCCTGTCTCTGTTCGTTCGCCGCCCCGACGGCGCGTATGACCGGCTGGAGGAACGCCAGACCCAGCGGGCCCATACCCGCGCGGAGCTGCGCGCCTGGCTGAAAGCGGCGGGCTTTGCCGATATCCGCATCTTTGGCCGCCTTCGTATGACCCCGCCCCGCCCCGGCGACGACCGCTGGCACGTGGCCGCCCGGAAACCCAAGGAAACGATCTGATACTATCACTTAATAGAAACAGGACATTGCTGGGGGAAACCGCTCTTTGAAGCTTCTGCGCACGATCTGCGTTTCACGCAGCCCGCGCATTGCTTTCTAAACTTCCCGTATGGCAGCGCGCCATGCATCCTGTCAGTCTGCATGGCTGTAAGAGCGGTTTTCCCCAGACCCCCTTCCGAGAAAGACAAATTGGAAGGAGGATTCAATTTCAATGCTTACATTGCTATGCCTACATTTAATGAGATAGTAAGATGCGTGATGCAAATAGGAAAATAAGATACCATCTGCATTCCAGCAGAGGG
>JAUNMW010000235.1 GCA_030537395.1 Clostridia bacterium
GGATGCAAAGCATCCGGTCTGGCGGCTTTCAGCCGCCGTGCCCGAAAGCGACAGACGTGTACGTTCGTTTGGTTTCAATCTCTTGCAAGCAACAGCGGGAACAAAGCTTTTTCGCCCGACCAAGTCAATTCCGCTATTGCGGGTCCAGGGTACTCAGTACCCTGGTGGGGTTCGGGGTGAAACCCCGGCGTAACCCCTTAGCTGAAACTAACTGCATAACTTAAAAGGCGCAATAAATATTCACGCCGGAATTCGCAATAAAATTTTCACGCATGAATGGGGTTTACACAAACGGGAATTCATTATATAATAGACAAGTACACATTTGTTTGAAAGGCGGTTATTACCACATGATCAAGAATTGGCTGTTTGGAATTACCTCTGCGATGGCGGAAACTGCGGCCGCTGCTCCCGCTGCTGGCGAAGCTATGCCGGAGATCAACCCCGTGGCGCAGCTGCTGACGATGCTTTTGCCCCTGGTGCTGATGGGCCTGGTGTTTTACTTCATGCTCATCCGTCCCCAGCGCAAAAAGGATAAGAAAGTAAAGGAAATGCTGGATAACCTGAAGGCCGGCGACCGGATCACCACCATCGGCGGTATTTACGGCACCATCCTGAATATCAAGGACGAAACCATCACCCTGGCCATCGGCCAGAAGAACGGCGCTCCCACCGAAATGACCGTTGCCCGCTGGGCCATCCGTCAGGTGGAAGAAGTGACCGTGGAAAACGACGGGGAAGTGCTGGCGTAATCGTCCGGCAGTTCTGTTTTCCGAAAAAACCGCATATCCCTGTGGGGGAGTAGTTGGCGGCGCGCGTATAACGCCGTGATAATATCAACACACTGATGTTCCATCTGGTATTATCTGAAACAGCAAGACCCACGGGACGGAGAACGAAGGGGTTCCCCGTCCCGGCGGGTCTTTTCTTTGGAGGAAGGCAACATATGAACTTTTTTTCCCTGCTGCTGCTGGCCGTAGGCCTGAGCATGGATGCCTTCGCCGTGGCGGTGTGCAAGGGCCTGGCGATGAAAAAAATCACGGTGAAAAGCGCCGCCGTCGTGGGCCTCTGGTTCGGCGGGTTCCAGGCGCTGATGCCGCTGATCGGCTATTTTTTAGGGGCCCAGTTTCGGGACGCCATCACGGCCTACGCCCATTGGATCGCCTTTGGGCTGCTTACGCTCATCGGGGCCAACATGATCCGGGAAGCGATCATGGAAAAGGAAGAGGAGGCGGCGGACAGCGCCCTTTCCTTCCGGGCCATGCTGCCCCTGGCCGTGGCTACCAGCATCGACGCCCTGGCGGTGGGGGTCACCTTCGCGTTTCTGGACGTGCGCATCCTGCCCTCCGTCACCCTGATAGGCTGCACCACTTTCGTTTTATCCATGCTGGGGGTCAAGGCTGGCAGCCTGTTTGGCGCGAAATATGAAAAGAAGGCCGAAATCCTGGGCGGCGCGATCCTGATCCTGCTGGGGATCAAAACCCTGCTGGAGCATTTGGGCGTGCTGTAAATTGATAAAAAACGTACGAACCGAAAAATGGGGAGTTGAATAAGCGTACAGAGTTCAGAGTCCAGATTGGTTAGTCTTTCATGTGAATGATGCGATGTACAAACTTGCTGTTATTTCACTGATATCATCGACTATTCAATCTGTACTCTGCACTCTGTACTTTTTTCTGCAATTCCCATTCGCATGCTTTATCAACTGTTGTCAATCCTGCGGCTGCCCTTGCCTTTCCGCCCCGTTTGCGTTATAATGCGAATGGTAAAAGAGGCCCCGCGAAAGGAGAATCGTCATGGCGTTTGCGCATCTGCATCTGCATACGGAATACAGCCTGCTGGACGGCGCGTGCCGGATCAAGAAATTGGTTCAGCGCGTGAAGGAGCTGGGCATGGACGCTTGCGCCATCACGGACCATGGGGTGCTATACGGCGCGGTAGAATTCTATCAGGCCTGCAAGGACGCGGGGATCCATCCTGTGATCGGGTGCGAAGCCTATGTGTGCCCCGATATGGAGGACAAGCGGGTGCTTTCCCGGGAGTACAGCCATTTGATTTTGCTGTGCGAAAATGAAACGGGCTACAAAAATTTAATGTACCTGGTGTCCGAAGCCTTTACTCGGGGTTTTTATTACCGGCCCCGGATGGACTATGAACTGATCAAAAAGCATCATGAGGGCCTCATTTGCCTGTCCGCCTGCATTTCCGGCGATCTGCCCAAATTATTGCTGGAAGAACGGTACAACGACGCGGAAAAGTATATCCGGGATATGAGCGAATTGTTTGGCCCGGATCATTTTTATATCGAGCTCATGGATCACGGGCTGATCGAGGAAAAAACCGTGCTGCCCCGGCTGATCGATATGAGCAAGCGCACCGGCGTGCCGCTGGTGACCACCAACGACTGCCATTATCTCCGCCGGGAGGACGCGGACGCCCAGGAAGTGCTTATGTGCATCCAGATGGGCAAAACCTTAGAGGACGATAACCGGATGCGGCAGCACACCCAGGAGCTGTACGTCAAATCCGAGGAGGAAATGCGGGCTTTGTTCCCAGGGCTGGACGAGGCTGTTTCCCGCACGGAGGAAATTGCGAAACGCTGCCAGGTGGATTTCGATTTTCACACCATCCATCTGCCCCGGTACGACGTGCCGGAGGGGGAGACCAGCGACAGCATGCTGCGCCGTCTTTGCGAAGAGGGCTTTGCCCAGCGTTACAAGCCCGACGATCAGGAGGCCCGGGAACGGCTGGAATACGAATTGTCCGTCATTACCTCCATGGGCTATGTGGATTATTTTTTGATCGTGTGGGATTTCATCAAGTACGCCAAGGATCACGGCATCATGGTGGGCCCCGGCCGCGGCAGCGGCGCGGGCAGCATCGTGGCGTACTGCCTGAATATCACCATGCTGGATCCCCTGAAATATCAATTGCTGTTTGAACGCTTCCTGAACCCGGAGCGCGTCAGCATGCCCGATATCGACGTGGACTTCTGCTATGAGCGGCGGCAGGAGGTGATCGATTACGTGGCCCGGAAGTACGGCCATGACCACGTGTGCCAGATCATCACCTTCGGCACCATGGCGGCCCGGGGCGTGCTGCGGGACGTGGGCCGGGTGCTGGGCTACCCTTATTCTGAGGTGGACCAGGTGGCCAAGGCGGTGCCCATGGCATTGGACATGACCCTGGAAAAGGCCATGAGCCAGAACAAGGAATTAAAGGAAATGTATGAGACCGACCCCCGGGTGCAGCGCCTGATCAATACGGCGCTGACGCTGGAGGGCATGCCTCGCCACGCCTCCACCCACGCCGCCGGGGTGCTGATCACCCGGGAGCCTGCCACCAATTATGTACCGCTCCAGAAAAACGATGATGTGATCACCACCCAGTACCCCATGGGGATCATTGAAAAGCTGGGGCTTTTAAAAATGGATTTTCTGGGTCTGCGCACCCTGACCGTGATCCGGGACACGCTGGATATGATCGCCCAGCGGGGCGTAAATTTGAAGCCTGAAGAAATCCCGCTGGACGATGCGGGCGTGTTTGATATGATCTGCGCCGGGGATACCGACGGGGTGTTCCAGCTGGAAGGCGGCGGCATGCGCAACTTCCTGACCAACATGCGGCCCCGCACCTTTGAGGACATCATTGCCGCCATTTCCCTGTACCGCCCGGGCCCCATGGAAAGCATTCCCCGGTATATCCGGGGCAAGCAGCACCCGGAAACGGTGCAGTACAAAACGCCGCTGCTGGGACCCATTCTGGATGTGACCTACGGCTGCATGGTGTACCAGGAGCAGGTGATGCAGATCGTGCGCGACCTGGCAGGGTACTCCTACGGCAGAAGCGACCTGGTGCGCCGGGCCATGGCCAAAAAGAAAAAAGACGTGATGGCCAAGGAACGGAAAAATTTCGTTTACGGCAGCGAGGAGGAGCACATTCCCGGAGCCGTTTCAAAAGGGATCAGCCCCGAAACGGCGGAATCCATTTTTGATGAAATGACCTCCTTCGCCTCCTATGCTTTCAATAAGCCCCACGCCGCCTGCTACGCCGTGGTGGCCTTGCAGACGGGGTATTTGAAGTATCATTACCCCGCCGAATTCATGGCCGCGCTGATGAATTCCGTCACCGGCAACAGCGCCAAAATTGCCACGTATATTTATTACTGCCGGCAGAAGGGCATCCCCATCCTGCCGCCCCGCATCAATTCCTCCTATGGCCCCTTTACCGTGGATACGCTGCCCGACGGCAAGCGGGGCATCCGGTTCGGCATGGGCGGGGTGAAAAACGTGGGGGAAAAGGCCGTGGAGGCCATCGTGCGGGATCGGTACAACCACGGCCCCTTCCGGGATATTTTCGATTTCTGCCGCCGGGTCGGGGGCGAGGATGTGAACAAGCGGGCGGTGGAAAGCCTGATCAAGGCGGGCTGCTTTGACGAACTGGGGGCCGCCCGGTCTCAGTGCATCGCGGTATACGAAAGCGCCATGGACAGCCAGACCAATCAGCGCAAGCAGAACGTGACGGGCCAGGTGTCCCTGTTTGATTTCGGCCAGCCCGCCGAATCCATGCGCACGGAGGAAACCTTCCCCAATCTGAAGGAATTCCCGCTGAAAGAGCTTTTGAGCCAGGAAAAGGAAATGACGGGGGTCTACTGCAGCGCTCATCCCCTGGATGAATTTGCCGACGCGCTGAAAAGGCTGAAGGTGAACACCGCGTACCTGACCGAGCTTTCCGAACGGGAGGATCAGGGCGTGTCCGAGGATGGCCGCCGGGTCACCCTGGGCGGCATCGTGGTGGAGGCCCACAGCAAGGCCACCCGAAAGGGCTCCATGATGGGCTTTTTCACCCTGGAGGACCAGACTGGCCAGGTGGAATGCTTGATGTTCCCCGCCACCTATGAAAAGTACGGCCGGAGCCTGGCCGCCGATCAGGCGGTGCTGGTAACGGGCCGCCTGTCCGTCCGGGACGACGAGGATATCAAGCTGCTGGCAGACGCCATCGAGCCCCTGACCAACGAGCACGATAAGCCCAAGGATACGCGTACCGACGCCCAGATCGCCAAGGACGCCACTACCAAAATGTATCTGCGCATGAAACGGGAGGAAATGCCCGCTGTGCAGGGCATCCTGTCCCGCATGCCGGGAGATATTCCGGTGTATATCAATCTGCCGGAGGAGAACATCACCCTGCTGTGCCCCCGGACCATGTGGGTTAAGGACGCTCAGACCGCTCGTCAGGCCCTGGCGGGCAGGGTCAGCGAGGAGAATATGCGGGTGGTACAAAAGTAATTTGATGATAAATCTGAAAAACCGCTGACATTTCAAGAAAGAGTTGAGAGTTAAGAGTTGAGAGTTGAGATAAAGTTAGTGTACAAAAGGAATGTGCTGTTTGTCGGATTTGTCAA
>JAUNMW010000236.1 GCA_030537395.1 Clostridia bacterium
ATCTAAAGTATTCTTGAAGAGAAATTGAAACAAGCAATTGTTTTAAGAAGCCTTCTCCTTCTTTTGCAGCAGAACGGCGGCGATTACGATAAAGCCCTTGAAGGCCTCTCGCAGGAAGGGGGGCACGCCCACCAGGTTCAGCAGATTATTCATGACGGCGATGATGAGCATGCCCAAAATGGTACCCATCATGGATCCCTTGCCGCCGCTCATGCTGGTGCCGCCCACCACCACGGCGGCGATGGCGTCCATTTCATAGCCGCTGCCGGCATTAGCGTAGTCCATGCTGCCGATGCGGGCCACCTGAATGACGGCGGTCACCGCCACCAGCATGCCGGAAATCACATACACCAGGGCTTTCACCCGCTCCACGTTGATGCCGCTCAAGCGCGCCGCCCGCTCGTTGGACCCGATGGCGTACACATGGCGGCCAAAGGGAGTTTTCCGGGAAATGAGGTGCAGCAGCAGCGCGATCACCAGCCAGTAAATGATGGGCAGGATGATTTCCCCGCCGATCTTGGCGTTGGCGATGTTCAGGAACGCCCGGGGCACCTTCACGCCCACGGTCTGCATAAAATGCTGGGTGACGCTGCGGCAGATTTTCATGGTGCCCAGCGTGGCGATGAAAGGCGGGATTTTGCCCCAGGAAACCAGCGCGCCGTTGACGCTGCCGATCAGGCAGCCCATAAGCAAAGCGGCCAGGATGCCGATGATAAAAGCGGGGAGCCCGGTGATGCCCGCAGCGGTGAGCAGCCCGGTGGGATATTCGTTGATGAACACCATCAGCACCGCGCCCACCGCCGGCAATGTGGAGCCCACGGCCAGATCGATGCCGCCGGAAATGATGACGAACGTCATGCCCAGAGCCACGATGCCCACGCCCGCGTTATTGCGCAGCAGGTTGATCCAGTTTTTGCTCCAGTTGGCAAACCAGGCCCCGAAGCTGGGATAATTGAAGCCCAGCGCGAAGGTTTGCACGATCACCATCAGGATCAGCACCGCGCCGGTGGAATACAGGGGATTGGCCTGCCATTTCGCCGCAAAGCGCTTGAAGAAGCTTTCCTGCCTTGCTTTTTCCGTCATTTTCATCCATCCTCCCGTCAGCCGCCCGTGGCCAGCCGCATGATATTGCTTTCGTTCATGGTGCTCCCGCTCACTTCGTCCCGGATATCGCCGTGGTACATCACCAGCGCCCGGCCGCACACGCGGATGATTTCCTGGGCCTCGTTGGACAGCACCACCACCGCCACCCCCTGCCGGGCCAGGCTCAGGATAATATCATAAATTTCTTCCTTCGCGCCCACGTCCACGCCCTGGGTGGGGTTATCCAGGATGAGCAGCTTGGGATCGGTGCTGAGCCACTTGGCCAGCACCACCTTCTGCTGGTTGCCGCCGGACAGGCTGCCGATCCCGTCAAAGGGACTTTCCATTTTGATCTGCAGCGCTTTCCGCTGCTTTCCAAAGTTCTCCAGCTGCATTTTCCGGCTGATCAGGCCCCATTTCGTAATTCTTTCCAGGATAACGATGGAGCCGTTGTCCAGGATGTTCATATCCTTGATGATGGCGTTTTCCTTTCGGTTTCGGGGCAGATAGCCGATGCCCAGGTTCAGCGCCTGGCGGACGGACTTCATATGCACAGGCTGTCCCTCCAGGAAGATTTGGCCCTGATATTTGCCGCCGTCGCCGAACACCGTGCGGAACAATTCGCTGCGTCCATCGCCCAGCAGCCCCGTTACCCCCAGCACCTCGCCCGCGTGAACGGTCAGAGAAATATTGCGGTAATGGGGCTCCTGGGTCAGCTTTTCCAGCCGCAGGATTTCCCTGCCGGTGCCGCCGCTTTGCGCCAGCGCTTCCGTGCGCACATCGTGGCCCACCATATCATGAGCGATCCGGGCAATGGTAGTGTCCTTCACGTCCCCGTTGGATACCACCACGCCGTCCCGCAGCACCACGTACCGGTCGCAGATTTCCATGACTTCCCGCAGTTTGTGGGAAATAAAAATCACGCCCACCTGCTGCTTTTTCAGCGTGCGCAGCATATCAAAAACCCGCTCGATTTCGGGATCGGTCAGGGACGTGGTGGGCTCGTCCATGATGATCACCGACGCCTTCATCATCAGCGCGCGGGATATTTCCACAATTTGTTTATAGCTGGCATCCAGGCTCGCCACCTGGGCCGCGGGATCGATCTGAATATCCATCCGGGCAAACAACTCTGTCGTTTGCTTCAGTTCTTCTTTATGATCGATCAGCCCGCCGAATTTTTTGATTTCCCTGCCGATGAACATATTTTCATACACCGGCAAGTCGTTGATCAGGTTCAGCTCCTGATGGATGAACGCGATACCCGCGTTCAGAGATTGGGCGGGAGAATGGAAGGTGACTTCCCTGCCGTCCAGCATGATCTGGCCCCGGTCCGGCTCCAGCACGCCGCCCAAGATATTCATCAGCGTGGATTTGCCCGCGCCGTTTTCCCCCAGCAGGGCGCACACTTCGCCCGCCCGGAGCGAAAAATCCACCTGGCGCAGCACGTCGTTTGCGCCGAAGGATTTCACAATGCCCTTCATGGAAAGATTCATGACTTCACTTCCCTATGGCGATTTCGAGATAGGATAAAATCGTTTAAAGAAATCTTGTTGATGGCGTTAAGCCGTTAAGAGAGTTGAGAGTTAAGAGTTAAGAGTTGAGATAATATATAGTCTTCCTCACTTATTGCAAAGCCAGCAAATAGCATGTATCAGCTAAATATATCTTAACTCTTAACTCTCAACTCCTTTGTTTACTTAGCTTTCAGTTATGAATACTTTGATTGAACGAAGGGCCGTGGGGATCAGCCACGGCCCTTGGGGTTGCTTATGATAAGATCAATAGATGGTGTTGCTGGGATCCAGATATTCTTCCACGTTGGAAGCGTCCACGATCTGGGAGGGGATCACGGTGACGGCCTGCACTTCTTCACCGGCCAGCTTGGCCAGGGCCACGTCGAAGCAGTCACGGATCATCAGGGGGCTGTACAGGGAGGAGGATACGGCGATGTCCTTGTTTTCAGCGATCAGCTGGAAGTATTCCTGGCAGCCGCCGCCGCCGGTGATGGCCTTGATGTCGGTGCGGCCCGCGTCAGCGATGGCCTGCAGCACGCCGATGGAGGTTTCATCGTCCAGGCTGTACACGGCGTCGATCTGGGGATTCACGGCCAGAATGTCCGCGAAGTCCTTCAGGCCGTCTTCACGGGTGAACTTGGTGGCGTATTCGATCACGTTCAGTTCAGGCGCGATTTCCTTGATGGTCTCGTTGAAGCCTTCCATGCGCAGCTCGGACACGGAGCCGCTGGTGGGCACGGGCAGCGCGATGACGGTGGCGTTGGCGCCAGCCTTTTCCACGATGAACTTGGCGCCCGCAACGCCCATGGACTTGTTGTCGCCGGTGACCTTCAGCACGCCCTCGGCGTCGATGTCCATATCAAAGGCAACCACGATCACGCCCTGATCGATGGCGTTCTGGACGGGCACTTCCATGCCGGTCCACTGGGGAGCGATGACCAGGATCTGAGCGCCCCACAGGATGGCTTCGTCGATCTGGGTGGTCATTTCTTCAGCGTTGGAGGAGGTGGTGAGCTTATACTCGATCTTGCCAGCGTCCGCCAGCTCCTTGGCATAGGCTTCCGCCTGGTAGGTGATGCCGCTGACCCAGCCGTGGGTCATCACGGGCACCAGCACGCCCACCTTCACGGGGGCCGCTTCGGCAAACGCGGGAACCAGGCCGACGCACAGCGCCAGGGCGATCATGAGAGCTACGATTTTCTTCATAACAATTTCCTTCCTTTCTTATTTTCGTGTATCCGTCTTGACGGATTCCGCTGTTATTTGTATGATACCATGCGGGGCCCGGATTGTCAACGAGAGCGGGGAGGAGCAAGAAGCAATTTTTTGAATTTTTCATCAAATTATTCCATCTTTTCTGCCGCCCAATGGAACAAATATCCCATGATGTTCGTCGTATATATAGAACATGGAAACAAGCAAGGAGGATCAATTCATGAAGCAGATCACTGCCGCGTTGCTGACAATCGCCGTCCTTTTGTCCCTGTCCCTGCCGGGAATGGCGGAGGATGAAAACGCCCTTGAAAAGGTGCTCCGGGGCGAGATGGAGTTTTCCTTGACCGATGCGTATACCGGCGAAGAAAAAGCCGTGCTTCTCCCTCAGGACGGCCATTGGGATTTCCTGGGCAATCCGGAATGGAACACCTTTTTCAGCCGGTACGCTTTCATCGATCTGGACGGGGACGGCGCGGCGGAAGCGGCGCTGGAAATTTCCCAGCCGTGGGAAAATGAAGCTTACCTGTCCGGCTATCTGATCCTGCGGGAGCAGGACGGCGCGGTGCGGGGGTATGAAATGTACATCCGTTCCATGAACGAGCTGAAAGCCGACGGCTCTTTCCTTTATTCAAGCGGGGCCATGGACAACGGCTTCGCCTTCCTGCGGTTTGAAAACGGCCTGCCCGTCCTGACCCCCTTCGCCTGGTGCGAATCCGGCGAAAACATGGAAACCGTGTATTTTTATGTGGACGGCCAGCCCGCCGCGGAGGACGAATTCGGCCAGGCCGCCTTGCAGCAGGATGCGAAGCCCGAACCGGATTGGATGCCCTTCCGCTGATGCACAATATCCTCTGAACGCTGTACTCTGCGCTCGGCACTCTATTGAAGCTTTTTCCTGGGGCATTTTTTGTTCGCGGGCGGAATTTGACCCGGAAAAAGGCTGGACAAACTGCCGGATATTCTGTATAATAACGAGTGGTAAAGTTTACCCCGAATTGTGATAATTGAAGGAGGTCTTTCCCATGGTCAAAGTTGCTATTAACGGTTTCGGCCGCATTGGCCGTCTGGCTTTCCGGCAGATGTTCGGTGCCGAAGGCTACGATGTCGTCGCCATCAACGACCTGACCAGCCCCGCGATGCTGGCTCACCTGCTCAAGTATGACACCGCTCAGAAGGGCTACTGCGGCGTGATCGGCGAAAACAAGCACACTGTCTCCTCCAAGGAGCCCGTGTTCGAAGAAGACGGCAAAACCGTGAAGGTTCCCGGCTCCATCACCGTGGACGGCAAGGAAATCACCATCTACGCGGAACCCAAGGCTGCCAACCTGCCCTGGAAAGAACTGGACGTGGACGTGGTTCTGGAATGCACCGGTTTCTACACCAGCAAGGCCAAGGCTCAGGCTCACATCGATGCCGGCGCCAAGAAGGTTGTTATCTCCGCTCCCGCGGGCAACGACCTGCCCACCATCGTGTACAACGTGAACCACAACACGCTGACCAAGGAAGACACCATCATTTCCGCCGCCAGCTGCACCACCAACTGCCTG
>JAUNMW010000237.1 GCA_030537395.1 Clostridia bacterium
GACAGAAGTGTACGTTCGTTTGGTTTCAATCTCTTGCAAGCAACAGCGGGAACAAAGCTTTCTCGCTATACCACGTTAATTCCGCTATTGCGGGTCCAGGGTACTCAGTACCCTGGTGGGGTCTGGGGTGAAACCCCAGCGTATCCCTTAGTTGGGGCTAACTGCGTAACTTAAAGGGCGCTTTTCCTTACCATACCGCGATCCGATCCTCCGGGGCCAGGTACATTTGATCGCCGGGCTGGATATCGAAGGTTTCATAGAATTCTTCAAACTGCTGCACGGTCACGTTAGTGCGCAGGCAGCCCAAAGGATGGGGGTCCGTCGCCACGGCGAGGATCAGGGCGTTGGGCAGCATTTTGGTGCGCCACACCCGGGCGAACTGACGAAAATAGGCGTTGTAATCGAAGCCTTCCTGCTCCCTGGCGATAGACAGCATGCATTTCATGCTGCCCATATCAGCAATGGCCTCGCTTTGCACCTGCGCGCCGCTGTATGTTCCGCCCTCATAGGGAACGAACTGATCGTAATATGCGGCCAGCTTTTCCGCCCGCCGGCGGAAAGCGGCGTAGTCCGTTTCCGCCCACCAGTTGTTCAAATGGCCGTCCTTGTCGTACTTGGCGCCGTCATTGTCAAAGGCATGGCTGATTTCATGAGCGATCACCATGCCGATGCCGCCCAGCTTTTCTTCATAGGTCATATCCGGCCCATAAAATGCGCCGCCAAGGATGCCCGCCAGGATGGTGATGGAATTATCGGTTGGGCTGTAAAAGGCGTTCACTTCGCTGGTGGGTGAGGCGGCTTGATCCCATTCATCATGATCAACCGGCTGGTTTACCTTGTCGCAGCCCTCTTTGGCGGCAAAGGCGCTCAGCTTCACTACAGCTTCCATCAGCGTGCCGCCCTCTTCCCTGCCCCGAAGATCCAGATGGGACCAATCGCCCAGCGCGTCGGGATAAACGGCGTGAATGCGCAGCGCGTCCAGCTTTTCCACGGCCTTTTCCCGGGTTTTCGGGGAAAGCCAATCCTCGTTTTCCAGCATCACCCGATAATGGGCGGTCACTTCGTCTATGATACTCAGCACGTCCCGGCGCATTTCCTCCGTGCAGTAGGCCTGAATGTACAGATTGTCCATGGGCACGGGCAGAAAGCTTTCCAGCGCCTCCATGGCGATATCCAAATCGCTCGCTTCCCCTTCAATGCCAACGGCCTGGCTCTCGATGGCTTCCAGGGCTAAATAGGTGTCCCGGTCCAGGAAACGGCCCAGGTAATTGACCATGTAGTACACGATCCAATCCCGGATCAGAGGCATGTTTTCTTCCGTATAGATTTCGCCCAGGGCCCGGTAGTATTCCGGCTCCGTCACCAGGAATTTTTCGCTGGAGCCGGTGGCGGTCAGGTCCAGGATGGCCGTCATGGGGTACGCGCCGCACAGGGCGTCCAGTTCTTCCCGGGTGTAATAATTCAGACAGGATTCCAGATAATCCGCTTCGTAATGGGCGTCGCTGGGCCTGATATGGGGAGCGATCAGCGTGTCAAAGGCAAAGGCCCGGTCAAAGATCGCCTGGGCCTCCTCCCGGCTGCGGCCCAGTTTTTGCAGCACCAGCAGGGTGGAATCCCGATTGACGCCGTACAGCAGTTCGCCGTAAGCCGTGCGCTGGACGTACTGGGCGGAATCGCCCATCATCAGCGGCAGGGGATACAAAATGGCCACGTATACGTCCGGATGGGCCAGATCAGGCGCCACGCCGTAATAGGAGGGATCCAGCATGAACACGTTCTCATCGGAGATCATGTAGTCCGTCAGTTCCTCCAGGGTCTGCACGGAGGACACAGCCTCCACATAGGAGAGAATGGCGTCACCTCCCAGGGCGTTCCGGGAATCCCAATCCAGCACCAGATCATACAGCTTGCGCATCAGCTCCGCGTCATGGCCGGTCAGGGAATCATTTTGCATCAGCGCCGCCTTCCGTTCCATCACCACGCCCGTCTGATCCATGAACGAGCTGGCCTGGGACGCGCCCCAGGGAATGGGTTCAAACAGCAGCCACTGCCGGTTCACCGCCATGTGGAAATCATCCTTCAGCCGCGTTTTGGTCAGCAGCTGAATCGCGCCCTCCACGTCCGTGTTGGTCCAGGCGCTGATGCCGCCCTCCCCCAGCGCGGGAACGGCGGAAAAAATCAGAGAAAATATGATCAGCAGGCACAGCAGCCGCCGCACCGGGTGCGAGTATATTTTCATGCTTTCGTCCTTTCAGCTTTATGCTTCCTTCTCCTTTTGCGGGATCCGGCGCTCATAGTATAGCATAGTTTCACGGATTGAGCAAACGGGAGGAGATACAATGAGGGGCGAGAAGCCGCGGTATACCGCTTATCAGTCTCCATTTTAGCAGTCAATGTGGATAATAAATGGGGCAAGGGACAAACCGCCTTTCTTTTCGTGGCTGATTTCTCCCCTGCCCGATTTTGTTTGTATAGTGCCCAAAAGCTTACCGGCAAACGGACCATGCGGCATGTTCGGCCCCGCCGAGGCCGCGCGGCCCGGCGTTATTCCGCTTTTTCAATATCCAGGCTGATATTCCGGCAATGGTTCAGGCGGATGTCCGCTTCCCGCTCCACGGTGCAGTTCACAAAAGCGGCGTCCCGCACTTCATAGCCCGGCACGTCAAAACCGATCAGTTCCACCGGGGAGAGCACCCGGTCTTCCTTTTCCCAATAGTTCCGGCCCCAGGCGGTAAAATGCACCCGTTCGCACCGGAACCCGGAAAATTCCGGCGGCACCGGGGAACCCTCTCCGTCGTCGTTATAGGGCACGGCCTGCACGATGAACCGGGGCAGCACGCAGTCCCGCACCGATACATTGCGCACAAACCCGCCCCGCTTTTTGGTGCCCTTGATCTGCACGCCATACAGGGAGTTGCGCATATCGCAGTCCCAAATCTTTACGTCCTCCACGCCGCCGCTCATTTCGCTGCCCACGGCGATGCCCAGGCCGTATTCGCTGGTGCAGTCAAACACGCGGATGCGCCGAGTGGGGCGGTTGATGATATTGCCCTCCGGGTTCTTGCCGCTCTTGATGGCCACGGAATCATCGCCGGTGTGGAATTCTCCGGCAAACAGGGTGCAGTCCTCGCTGGAGTCCGGGTCCCATCCATCGCCATTCCATACCTTTTCGGAACGGAACACGCAGTGGTCGGTGACGATGTTCCGGGAGTACAGCATATGCACGTTCCAGCTGGCCCCATTCTGCAGTGTCAGCCCGGTGATACGCACGTTTTCGCAGTTGCTCAGATTGATCAGTCTCCCCCGGGCCCGGCCGGGAATGGTGTGATCATTTTCGCATTCCTTTGCCTTGTCGCCCAGGGAGGCAATGTAGTCTGCCAGCAGCGCCTTTTCCGTTTCGATCACGTTCAGGGCCAGGGGCTGGCCGCCGCCGGAAATGGTTCCCTCGCCGTAAATGACCACATTGCGGCAGTTGGGGCCGGCGTCGCTGTGCATTTCGCCCAGGTTCAGCAAGCTTTGATAGCATTCCTGCTCAATGCCCTCAAACCGGCTGCGAATTTTGGGCAGATAATCCTTCGGATCCTCCGTGCCCTGCAGCACGGCGCCGGACGCCAAATGCAGCGCCATATCGCTGTGCAGCCGCAATCCGCCGGTCAAAAACACGCCTTCGGGCAGATACACTTCTTCCTCCGGCCCGCAGGCATCCATCGCTTTTTGCAGCGCGGCGGTGTTCAAGGTTTTTCCGTCACCCACGGCGGAATAGGGGGGCTGGGTCACGTCGATGCGGCGGCGGGGAGCAGCGGCGGAAACCGTGATTTCACCAATCATTTCCCCGCCCAGGCACACCTGCACGCAATAGGAAGCTTCGGGCTCCAATTGGGTGATTTGGGTATGGGTGCGGTCTGTTTCGCCCAGGGTTTTCCCGTTCAGCAGCACCGTATACTTCGCATTGCGGGCAGCCTGATCCGGCTGATCCCACCAAATGGTAAGCGTATCATTCAAAGCGGCGGCAAAAACTTGAGTGCGCATGGTTTCTCTCCTATCATACATATGATCAATTCAGTCCCGGTTTAGCGGCGAGAGGCCGTTTTCTCCTCCCGCTTCCATCATTATACCCTATTTTTCTGTTTTCGCAACCAGATTCCCCATTTATTTCTTGACAGAACGGCCGTTTCATTGAATAATAAAGCATAAATCGAGCATTTTTTCAAGGAGGACGAATCCATGAAGCCGCTTTTTATTTGTTACAGCAAATGCACCACCTGTCAAAAGGCCCGGAAATGGCTGGATGAGCAGCAAATTGAATACACGGAGCGTCCCATCAAGGAGCAAAATCCAACCGCGGAAGAGCTTCGCTCCTGGCAGAGGATCAGCGGCCTTCCTTTGCAGAAATTTTTCAATACCAGCGGCATGCTGTACCGGGAATTGAACCTGAAGGATCGTTTGCCCCGCATGACGGCGGATGAAATGCTGGCCCTTCTGGCAAGCGACGGCATGCTGGTGAAGCGCCCCCTGCTGATCACGGATCGGGCCGCGCTGGCCGGGTTCCGGGCTGAAAGCTGGGCAAAAGCCTTGGAAAAATGAGCCCCTTCCAAGCCCGAAACGCTTGATTTATCAGGCTTTTCAGGCATTTTTCCGGTATTGGAATCAGCGGATGAGCAAAAAATCAAATTTTTTTGAAAAACCCCTTGACAAAAACCTCGTCTTTGGATATAATCATTCTCGTCGCTTGTGAGAAGCGAAAGAACCTTCGGGGTGTAGCGCAGTCTGGTAGCGCGCCTGCTTTGGGAGCAGGATGTCGGGGGTTCAAATCCCTTCACCCCGACCATTCTGGTTGGCGAAGGGCTCTTATGAAGGGTGATATATGGCCCTGTGGTCAAGTGGCCTAAGACACCGCCCTTTCACGGCGGTAACTCGGGTTCGAATCCCGGCAGGGTCATCCTTTCCTTCATTCATCCAGCGATCTGGGTATCAGGGATTCCGCAAGGGCCTTTAGCTCAGTTGGTCAGAGCAGTCGGCTCATAACCGATCGGTCCGGGGTTCAAGTCCCTGAAGGCCCACCATTTATGGCCCGGTAGTTCAGTCGGTTTAGAATGCCAGCCTGTCACGCTGGAGGTCGAGGGTTCGAGCCCCTTCCGGGTCGCCATTTCTCTGATTCGATTGGGTGATGCTGGTGTAGCTCAATTGGCAGAGCAGCTGATTTGTAATCAGCAGGTTGCGGGTTCGAGTCCCATCACCAGCTCCTTGTTCCCTGGTTTGGCTCCGGGGGTGCATCCTGAAAAATGATATTCATGGGTAGGTTCCCGAGTGGCCAAAGGGAGCAGACTGTAAATCTGCCGTCACAGA
>JAUNMW010000015.1 GCA_030537395.1 Clostridia bacterium
CAGTGTTCTGATGTATTGTGTATGATAACTGTGAGGATTCGATTTTTTTGTAAACACTATATAATCTGTACTCTGAACTCCGTACTCTGTACTCTCGTTTCATTTGCCCCTTAAAAGTATTTGTCCTGACGGGACAATCTGCGGATCATGGAATAAGCCGCCAGGAACATGAGCGCAATAAAGCCCACAAAGTAAACCGCCCGTTCCGTTTGATCCACGGTAGCGATCAGGTCATAAAGCCCGTGAAGCAGCACGGGGCAGATCACCGCAAATTTCCGGCACAGGGCGCTGTTTTCCCCATGGCCGTGCCGTTCATGGGCTTTCGCCAGGCCGTACCAGGCCCCCATGAACACGCCAAAGCAGGCGTGGCCCGGAATGGCCGTCACCGCGCGCACTAAGGCGGTCTGGAACCCAAACATCACCACATAATCAATGTTTTCCCACAATGCGAACCCCAGAGAAACAAACACCGCATACACTACGCCGTCAAACTGACAGTTGAAATAGGAGGAAGTCCAGGTGCGCCGCTTGAGCAGCAAATACTTGAACCCTTCCTCCGAAAGGCCCACCACCAGAAAATTGAAAATAATCTGGTAAATCCAGGTGTTTTCGCTGAAAAACCATCCCAGCACCCGGGTGCCGATCCGCTCGGCAAACACCGCCAGCGCCGTGGAAAGAATGCCCTGCAGAATCAAAATGCCCAGTAAGCCCTTGGGCTCCTTTTCCAGCTTGTCCGCTTTATAAACATACAGAAGCAGCAGCACGGCCGGGATCACCGCCGCCAGAATCAAAATGGGGTTCATGTAAAAGGTGCGCGGTCTGTAAATATAATACACTTCCATATCCTCCATTTCTTTTTCTTCATTTAATTGAGGCAAACAAAAAGATTATACAATGCTTTCCGATTTTGTCAAGCCGAACGCGGAATGCGGTTGATTCTCAATTGTGTTTTTGGGATTCCAATGCTATAATAGGCGCGTGCATTGATCATGAAAGGGGTAAGGAAAATGACTGTCTTGGATCAGCTCAACAGCGGCAGCCTGTATCTGGTATGCGGCTTCATTGTAGCTTTTATCGCCGTTGTGTGCATCGTGTTTATGGTTCGGGCCTGGAAAGCCGGGAAAGCCCTGGGTATGGATACCACCCGCATGAAGCGGGCCATTACCGCCAGCGCCACTTTTTCCATTCTGCCCAGCGTGGGCATTTTGCTGGGGGTGCTGGCGCTCAGCGGCAGTCTGGGGGTACCTTGGCCCTGGCTGCGCCTTTCCGTCATCGGCGCGCTGCATTATGAAACCCAGGTGGCTTCCGCCGCCGCGGAACAGATGGGGATCAGCCTTGGGGCCAGCCAAATGACCATCCAAGCCTTTTCCTCCATCGCGCTGCTCATGAGCGTATGCATCGTTTGGGGCATGATTCTTTCCGCGCTTTTTAACCGCAAATATCTGGACAGGCTCCGCCGGAGCGGAAAAAAAGAATCCTCCAATAAGGGCGGCGGATTTGGGGACAAGGCCATGGCGGCTATGTTCATCGGCATGGTCAGCGCTTATATCGGCAGCTATGTGGGCGGTTTTATCTCCGGAAACGGCTTTTTTACTTTTTCGGGCGATTGGACGCCGCTTATCGTGGTGGCGGTTTCCGCGCTGGCCATGGCGATCTTCACCTATTTTTCCGAGAAAAAAGGCGTTGCCTGGCTGGACAATTTCTCCATCGCGGGCAGCATGCTCTGCGGCATGCTGGCAGCCGTGATCATTGGACACTGAGAAGGGAGGAAGAACCATGGACCGCGAACAGTATTACGCTTCCTATATGAAAAAAACCCATTTCCTGGGCCGGCTGGTTTCTGTGATCACTTTGATATTATTGGTGGGCGCGCCTTTCGTCATCGGCGTCATTTTGGGCGCTATGCCCAATATGGGGGCTGTGGCCCGGGGCTTTGTATCCGTGGGATTGGTGTGGACGGTGTCCAGCGTGGTGGAATTCCTGGTATATACCCCCATGCTGGGGGCCGGGGGCAGTTATCTGGCCTTCATTACCGGCAACCTGATCAATATGAAAATCCCCTGCGCCATGAACGCCAAGGAGCTGGTAAACGCCAAATCCGGTACGGCGGAAAACGAAGTGATTTCCACCCTGTCCATCGCCACCTCCTCCCTGGTCACCATCCTGGTGCTGGCCCTGGGCGTGCTGCTGCTGATCCCCCTGCAGCCCGTTTTGCAAAGCCCGGTTTTGCAGCCCGCCTTTTCCAACGTCGTGCCCGCCCTGTTTGGGGCGATGGCTTATAAGTATTACCGGAAGGCTCCCCTGATTGCCCTGATTCCCCTTTCCTTTATGGTGATCCTGTTTACCCTCGTGCCTTCCCTCACCTCCTCCACCAGCTTCATGATCATTCCCAGCGGCGCGCTGGCAATTGGCCTCAGCTATCTGAAATATCGCCGGGAAATGAAGGGGGCGGCCTGATTGATCGTATTATGGATTCTGTGCGGGATCATTGGTTTATTGCTGCTTTTGCTGCTGATCGCCGTGATCCATACCCTGCTGATTCCTTCCCTAAAATCCACGTATGTTCCAAATCCCGATCCTGACCGGGCCTTAACCTACGGCAAAACCCTGGCCCGCATGGTGCAGTACGATACCGTATCCATCCCGGACACCGATCAACGGGAAAAGTTTTTGGGCTTCCATAAACTGCTGGAAGAACTGTTTCCTCTGGTGCATAAGAACCTGGAAAAAACGGAAATCGACGGTAATCTGCTGTTCTTCTGGAAAGGAAAATCTTCCGATAAGCCCCTGGTGCTTATGAGCCATCAGGACGTGGTGCCCGCCGAGGGCGAATGGCAGCATGGCCCCTTTTCAGGCGATCTGGCCGACGGCAAGGTATGGGGCCGGGGAGCATCGGACACCAAATGCTCCGTAATGGCCTTTTTCCAGGCAGTGGAAGAACTGCTGAAAAACGGCTATGTGCCGGAAAACGACGTGTATCTGTCCTCCTCCTGCACCGAGGAATGGGCGGGCGACGGCTGTCCCAAACTGGTGGCCGAATTGGAGCGTCGGGGCGTGAAGCCTTATCTGGTTTGCGATGAGGGCGGCGGCATCATCACCGATCCCATCGGCGGCATTCACGGCAATTTCGCCATGATCGGCGTGTTTGAAAAGGGCAAGGCGGACGTTCGCTTCACTGCCGAATCCAACGGCGGCCATGCCAGCACTCCCAAAGCCTATTCCCCCATCGCCCGGCTTGCCGCTTTCGTAAACGAAGCGGAAACGAAGCCCGTTTTCAAGCGGAAGATGCCCAAGGAAGTGGCCGCCATGTTTGAAACCCTGGCCCCCTACGCTTCCTTCCCGCTGAAATTGGTATTCACCAATCTGTGGCTGTTCAAGCCCATTCTGCTGAAAGTGCTGCCTTTGATCAGCGCCCAGGCCGGGGCCATGATCCGCACCACCATGGCGTTCACCATGCAGTCCGGTTCCGACGCTTTCAACGTGATGCCCCAAAAAGCCACATTGGGAGCCAATCTGCGCTTCATTCCCCACCAGGGCATGGAAGAAAGCCTTGCCATCGTAAAAAAATTGGCCGACAAGCATCACCTGACCATGGAAGTGATGCATGCCAGCGATTATACAGAACCTGTGGATATTCATGGAGAGGCTTTCCAGACCGTGCAGCGGGTAGTCGCTCAGACTTTTCCCGGCTGCGCGGGAAGCCCTTACGTGATGACCGGGGCCACCGATTCCCGGTTCTATCAGAAAATCTGTGATAACGTGGTTCGTTTCGCGCCTGTGGTCTACGGCTCCGAGCAAATGAAGGGCATGCACGGCCTCAATGAAAACATCGAATACAATTGCCTGCCCGGCGCGGTGGACTTCTACAAAAACTTGATTGAGGCAGTGAAATAAAAAAGAGTACAGAGTGCAGAGTACATAGTTCAGATTATATAGTTCGTAAGCTTATGCAAAACGATAAAAAGCGTATCTTATAAAATCTATATAATCTGTACTCCGTACTCTGTACTCTTTTTATCCGTTTTCTCTTTCCCGAAGCTTTCCGCCCAGCTCAAAGTGCAGCTTGTCTTCGTGATAACCAGCCACTCGGTAAGAAAGGCCGTTGCGGAACACATGCAGGGTGATTTCCTGATCAGGCCGCACCTCCGCGTCGTAATTGACCAGCAGGGTTTCCAGGCAATACTGGCTCATGACCTCCACGCCCAGGGCGTCGCAGGCCCAATCGGCATAGCGGGTGTTGTTCACATGCTGATTCACGTCCAGATCAAAGTAAACCGGCTTGCGCCATTGCAGCGTTTCTTCGGCGTCCACCGTGTCCACGGTTGCGGGCAGGCCGATAGGCACCGGTAAATCGGAATTGTCCGGCAGGGTTTTCGCCACGTCGCCGGGGGGCAGCATGCGCCTGTTTTCAATGTCCAATAGGGCCCACAGGGTAGCGGCATAGCCCAGCACATTTCCTTCCTCGTCCCGGAAGAAATAGTACCGGGGGAAGAACCAGCGGCGGTTGGCGGTGGGGAAGGTTTCGGCGGTGATCCGGTCCCCCATCTTCGGGTATTTTTCCATATGGATTTCACAGCGGGTGAGCACCCACACAATGTTATTTTTGATCAGTGCATTCCGCCCGCAGCCCAAAAGCTCGGAATGGGTGCCCGCCAATTCCTGCATCAGCTGCATGATAGCGCTGGGCCGCCAGGCACCCATAAAATCGCAGTCGCAGGTGCGAAGAACAAATTCTTCCTGATAGGTTTTGTACATTCTTTTTCCTCGATTCGTTATTAAAATTGGCCTTGAAACACGCTGTACATGCCATAGAGCAGACCGATGCCCAGAAGCACGTCTAATACGCCTATCCATACGGATACTTGAACTTTTAAAACGGATAGAACGCAATTAATGCCTATATACAGGATTGCCAAAAAAAGCGCCAGGTAAAATTTTCGGCTGAATGCTTTCCCTTTATTGCTTGCTTTCTGCGCGTGGTGCTTTTTATTCTTCCCCATCTTTACTTACGCATCCTATCTTTTTTTCGCTATTCCGCTTGAGCCACACCATCAGCACTGCGATATCCGCCGGGTTCACGCCGGGAATGCGGCTGGCCTGGCCCAGGGACAGGGGGCGCTGGGCCTGAAGCTTTTCCCGAGCCTCCAGGCGCAGGGCATCGATGGATCGAAAATCGGTATCGGCAGGAATTTTCGCTTCCTCCATGGCCCGGGTCTGCCTGATCTGGGCCATTTCTTTTTGCAGGTAGCCTTCATACTTGATCTGAATCTCCGCCTGCTCCCGGGCCCCCGCCGTATATTCCCAGCCCTCCGGCAATTCCAGATGGGCTTCCGGGTGGCGCAGAGGCTTATCCATGCCCGCGTCGGTCAGACGCTTGATCAGTTCTTCCGTTTCCCGTAGCTTTGTTTCCGTGCGGCGCAAGCGTTCATCGGAAATCAGGCCCAATTCCCGCGCCCGCAGGGTCAGGCGCAGATCGGCGTTATCCTGCCGCAGATACAGGCGGTGTTCCGCCCGGCTGGTCATCATGCGGTAGGGTTCGTCGGTGCCCTTGGTGGTCAGATCGTCAGCCATCACACCGATATAGGCCTGATCCCGGGTCAGCAGGAAGGGTTCCTTCTCCTGGCAGTACAGGCTGGCGTTGATGGCGGCGTAAATACCCTGAGCCGCCGCTTCCTCGTAACCGGAGGTGCCGTTGATCTGCCCCGCCATGTACAGACCCGGAATGTGCCGCGCGCCCAAATAGGGGGTCAAGGTCAGGGAATCGATGCAGTCGTATTCGATGGCGTAGGCCAGGCGGGTGAGGACGCAGTGCTCCAGCCCCGGAATGGTGCGGTACATGGCCCATTGCACGTCCTCCGGCATGGAGGAGCTCATGCCCTGCACGTACCATTCGGGGTAGCCGTCCCCCTCTGGTTCCAGGAAAATCTGGTGCCGGTCCTTGTCCGCAAAGCGCACGATTTTGGTTTCGATGGAGGGGCAGTACCGGGCCCCCACCCCGTTGATCTGGCCCGTGAACATGGGGGCCCGATGCAGGTTCTGCCGGATGATCTCATGGGTCTTTTCGTTGGTCCACGTGAGATAGCAGCTGATTTTATTTTTGGGCGGAATATCCGTCATAAACGAGAAGGGCGTCACCGGCTCGTCCCCGGGCTGCACGTCCATTTGATCGAAATCGATGCTGTTTTCCGCCACCCGGGCCGGGGTGCCGGTTTTGAAGCGTCGCAGGGCAAAGCCCAGATCGGAAAGCGATTTGCTCAAGTAATTCGCCGGCATCAGGCCCTGGGGCCCCGCGTCCCATTCCGCTTCGCCGATAATGATGCGGCTTTTCAAATACACGCCGGTGCACACCACCACCGCCCGGCAGGGGATCACGTCCCCCGTCAGGGTTTTCACGCCGGACACCTTGCCGTTCTGCGTCAATATTTCCGCAGCTTCCCCCTGCCGCAGGGTCAGATGCTCCTGATTGAACAGGGTTTTCAGCATCCGCAGATGATAGGCCCGCTTGTCCGCCTGGATGCGAAGACTATGGACGGCGGGGCCCTTCCCCCGGTTCAGCATCCGGCTTTGCAGAGTAATGTCGTCCGCCGCCAGGCCCATTTCCCCGCCCAGGGCGTCCACCTCGCGCACCAAATGGCCCTTGCCCGTGCCTCCGATGGAGGGGTTGCAGGGCATCAGTGCCACGGATTCCAGGTTCAAGGTCAGCAGCATGGTATCCAGGCCCATGCGCGCGCCGCACAGCGCGGCTTCACAGCCCGCGTGGCCCGCGCCAATCACTACAAGATCAGCCAAAGAAGTTTTCCTCCGATATTATTTCATTTGTTCCGAGTTCGTTTTTTCTTCTGCAAAAAGCTCTTCCAGATAGAAAGAACCTACCAAGGCAATCAATCCAAACCATTTCAAAGGAAGATAGATTTCTTCAGCAAAGGTTATCCATCCAATGCGAGGGAGGAGATCAGCGGAGGTAATGCACAGAAAAGCCGCGGCGCGGAAGGTAAAACCGATTCTTTTCGGTTTTGTCAAGTCCTTTTTCTGAAATATCTGGATCAGCATAAGCGTAATCAAGCCCAGCAAACATCCCAGTTCAAGCAAAACTGCCCAAAGCTGGTCTTTCCAAATGAACCCTGTCGCAATAGCTGTGAAAAACCATAAGGTTCCCAGGATAAACACAGCTCGGTCTATCGCTGACAGCTGATCCCATATTTCCCTGATTTTCCGCATGCATGGCCTCCCGCTTTGACGATCCCTTCGGTTCAGTCCTTCTTCTTTTTCAGCGTTAAAACAATGCGCCTGATTTGCAGCGCCAGGAAGCATACCCCAACCGCTACAGCAATCACTTTATACGTCGTGCCGGTTTCCTTCAGCACGAACATTTCCAGCAGCACCAGCGCAAAAAACAGCAATCCAATCGCATCCGCTGCGATATCCCATACCCGCTCGTTTTTCATAATGATTTGCTCCTCTCAATTGTTCCGATTTCGTTTATTGATAAACCGCCCGTTCCCCGCCTATATAGGGAAGCCGGGAATAAGCGCATACCAGATTGGCGTGGCCGATCTGCCGGATTTCGCCCCGGAAGGGAACGGCCACGGGACGCAAATGCATGCCGATCAGGGTATCACCGATATCCAGTCCCGCGTCAGCCTGGACGTTCATCACCAGGCAGGGTTCCTCCATCAGCTTCCACGCCGCGGCGGGCACGCTGCCGCCCGCCTTGGGCTGGGGCACGGCATTCACCCGCACATACCGGCTTTCCTTGGCGGCGGAAAGTGGCATCACCAGGGACCGGTTCAAATGCTCGCAGCACTGGAAAATGGGGATCAATCCCTTTTGCCCGCACACGTTCAGCACGGCCCCGGCCACCCATTCCCCGATTTCAGGCACGCTGGCTTTGCCAATCTGCCCGCCCGCGATTTCGCTGGTGGAGCAGCCGATCACCAGTTGGGCTCCGGGCTGCAGCTTCGCTGCCTTCGCCAGATCCAAAATGGCTTTCGTCACTTGCGCGCGAATGATTTGTTCGTCGGTCATTTTGATTCGTCCTTTCATGGTAAAGCGAAAGAATACGAAACCCTCTATGGCTTTCTTGGAGGGGGTGCAGGGGGAACCATTCTTTGGCCTCCAAAGAATGGTTCCCCCCTGCTTTCCTTACCGTCTCCTGAAAGCATACATCCCAATGGCGGCGGCGATGGCTAAATTCAGGGAATCCACCTCGTCGCTGCTGGGGATGCGCACTGGCTGGCCCACCTGCTGAAATTCAGGCGGCAGTCCGGCCCCCTCGTTGCCGAAAATCAAGGCGCAGGGATGGGCGGCTTTTTCCGCCGCGTCGTCCATCTGCACAGAGCCGTCCAGCATGAAGGGGTACGCCGAAAAATCGGGAAATTCCTGCCGATAATCGGAAAAAACATTGTATTCCATCACCCGCAGGGAAAAGATGGCCCCCATGCTGGCCCGCACTACCTTGGGGTCGTACACGTCCGCGGCGGGGCGGATAATGGCAATATCGTGATACCCAAAGCCCAGGGCCGTGCGCAGGATGGTGCCCAGATTGCCCTGATCGGAAATGTGATGCAGCACGATGTGATCGCCCGCTTCATTCAGCGAAAGGGGCTTCTTTTCAAACACCGCCGCCGCAAAGCAGTTTTCCTTCCCGGAAATGCGGGAAAGGGCCTTATCGGCCATTTCAATGCGGATGCGCTTTTCCTCCGCCAGGGCGGTCAGCTTTTTCACCCCTTCGCTGTCCTGTCCCTTGGAGGAAATGAGCAGCCGCCGCACGATCTCCGGGCGCTTGTTCATGGCCTCCAGGGAGGGAAAAATCCCCGGGGCGTAGGAATAATCCAGCTCCCGCTTGTAGGTTTCCAAAGAGGGCACTTTCAATCACCTCAAAAATTTCTTGATCAAATTCAGCTTCTTTCGGGAATAGGGCGGATAGCGCATTTTGATATCCAGCCAATTGGCCTTCACCACCATGGCTTTTTCATGGGTGAAGCTATCAAAGGAATACTTGCCGTGATAGTGCCCCATGCCGCTTTGGCCCACGCCGCCGAAGGGCAGATGGCTGCTGGCCAAGTGGATCACCGTATCATTGACGCAGCCGCCGCCAAAGGGCACCCTTTTTAATATCTTTTCTTCCACGGAAGCCCGCGTGGTAAACAGATACAAGGCCAGGGGCCGTTCCCGGCTGTTGATCATGGGAATGATTTCATCAATCGTTTTGAAGGAAATAACCGGCAGCACCGGGCCGAAGATTTCTTCCCGCATAATGGGCGCGTTCCAGGAAACGTCGTTTAACAAGGTGGGCGCAATGCGCTCCCCGTCCCCCACGCCGCCGCAGTATACTTTTTCGCCCCGCATCAGGTTCATCACCCGCTGATAATGCTTTTCATTGATCATTTTGGGCCATTGGGGGCTGGAGAGGGCATCGCCATAAAACCGATCCCAGCAATTCCTGATTTCAGCCATGAGCTTATCTTTTACCCGGTCCTGCACCAGCAAATAATCCGGAGCTACGCAGGTTTGGCCAGAATTGATGGCCTTGCCAAAAGCGATGCGCCGGGCGGCCACTTTAATATCGGCGGATTCCTCCACGATGCAGGGGCTTTTCCCGCCCAGCTCCAGGGTGACGGGGGTCACATACCGGGCTGCCTTTTCCAGCACCAGCTTTCCCACGTTCACTCCGCCGGTAAAGAAAATGTAATCGAACCGCTCCTCCAGCAGGGCCTGGTTTTCCGCCCGGCCCCCTAAGATCACCGCCGCCTGCTCCGATGGGAAGCAGGCCGAAACCAAATCGGCAATCACCTGACTGGTGGCCGGGGCGTAGGCGCTGGGCTTGACGATGCAATGATTCCCTGCCGCAATCGCCGACACCAGTGGATTCATGGTCAGCTGGAACGGATAATTCCATGGGGCCATAATCAGCACAACGCCGTAGGGCTCCTTCATGATATAGCTGCGGCTGGGGAACTGAGCCAGGGGCGTATGTACCCGTTTAGGTTTTGCCCAACGAGACAAATGCCGCATGATATAGGAAATTTCAGATAGCACCATGCCGATTTCGGTCATGTACGCTTCCTCGTGGCTTTTTCCCAAGTCCATACGCAGGGCGGTACAGATCATATCCTCCCGCTGTGTGATGGCGGCGCGCAGCACATCCAATTGATCCAGCCGAGCCTCAATGGGCCTGGGGTTCACCGCGTAAAAAGCGCGGCGCTGCAAATCCACCAATTCATGAATGGTCATGGAGCAAATCCTCCAGCAATCGCTTGGCCATTTCCTTGCCCCGGGATCCCACCTCACCCACGGGCCCCACACAGGAAGGGCACCCGGCGGGGCACGGGCAATCGGAAACCAGAGTGAGGGCGTGAGTGAGCAGCACATCCCGCATGCGGAAAGCCTTTTCCGCCAGGCCCACGCCTCCGGGGCAGTTATCATACAGAATCAGGGTGGGCTTTTCCGTCCAGGTGCATTTTACCTGATAGCTGACGGCAATATCCCGAGGAGAACACATGAGATACAGGGGGGCCAGAATGCGCAGCAGATTGGCAATGCCCAGCATGCCGGACTGCAAATCATCCTTTTCGTACTTTTCCGCGATAGAATCCGGCACCGTGCGCCACATGGCGGTGGTGTGCATTTCCGTTTCGGGCAGGCGAACCGGGCCGAAGCCCACGTTTTCATTGGTGTCAAACTTCATTTTCTTGAAGATTTTTACCAGCGCCACCACCTTCACTTCGCCCAAGGCCGCGTTTTCCTCTTCCTTTTCCACGTCCAGCAGGCTCAGGCTCACGTTCAGATCCGCGTCGGTGTAGTAATCCACGTTCACCCGGCGGATAAAGGCCTTGCAGGCGTCAAAGTCCAATTCATCCACTTGGTAGGTCTGGCCCTCGTGCAGATAAATGGCGTTGGGATGCAGCAGCATAGGGGCGGTGAACCGGTCCATTTCCCCAACGATGCGGGGATGGGCAGGGTCGGTAATATCGTTGATCAGGAAGTTTTCCGTCATGGCGGTGCGCAGGCTCATTTCGCTGGCAGGGAAGTCCTCCGCCATCCAGTGGTAGGTGTTCCCCACCTTGCGCAGGATATTGCTTTCCTCCAGGAAGTCCAGCATTTCTTCGCCCCCCGCCGCGTTGCCCAGGGTCTCCCCCTCTTTAAAGGGCAATTCGTAGGCGGCGCACTTGAAATGGCTCAGCAGGATGTACAGATTGTCCGGGTTCAGCAGGGCGTTTTCCGCGGGCTGGGTAAAGAAATACTCGGGATGGGTGACGATGAACTGATCCAGCGCCCCGGAAGAAGCCACCATAAATGTGGCGCTGACCCCGTGCCGCCGCCCGGCCCGGCCGGACTGCTGCCAGGTGCTGGCGATGGTGCCGGGATAGCCGCACAGCACGCAGGCTTCCAGGGCCCCGATATCGATGCCCAGCTCCAAGGCGTTGGTGGACACCACAGCTTGAATGTTCCCGGCACGAAGGCCCTTTTCGATCTCCCGCCGCTCGGAGGGCAGATAGCCGCCCCGATAGCCCCGGACCTTGCCGGAATTGCCGATGGGATCGGATACCAATTCCTTTAATTGCCGCGTTAATACTTCCACCTGCAGGCGGCTTTTGGCGAATACAATACTCTGCACCCCGTTCTTCACCAGCAGGGAAGCGATGGCCCTGGTTTCGGGCAGCACGCCCTTGCGGATGCCCAACTGCTGATTCACCACAGGGGGATTATAGAAAATATAATGCTTTTCTCCGGAGGGCGCGCCGTTGTTGTCAATCAGACGCACCGGGCGGCCGATCAGGGTTTCGGCCAGCTCCTTGGGGTTCTGAATGGTGGCGGAGCACAGAATAAACTGCGGATGGCTGCCATAGAATTCGCACAGGCGCAAAAGCCGTCGCAGCACGTTGGCTAAATTGCTTCCAAACACGCCCCTGTAAGTATGTATTTCATCCACCACAATAAATTTCAGGTTTTCAAACAGCTTTACCCATTGGGTGTGATGGGGCAATATGCCGCTGTGCAGCATATCCGGGTTGGTCACCACCACGTGCCCGGCCTGGCGCACAGCCCGGCGGGCGGCGGCGGGGGTGTCCCCGTCATAGGTGAAGGTCTTGATGTCCACCTGCAATTGCTCAATCAGCTCATATAATTCGCTCACCTGATCAGCGGACAGGGCTTTGGTGGGAAACAGGTACAGGGCCCGCGCGTCGGGGTTTTTCAAAATCTCCGCCAATACGGGCAAATTGTAGCACAGCGTTTTGCCGGAGGCCGTGGGGGTCACCACCACGTAATCCTCCCCCGCCTGGGACGCGGCAAAGCATTCCGCCTGGTGGGTATACAGCCGGTTCACCCCATGCCTGCCCAAAGCAGCGGGCAGGCGATCATCCATGCCTTCCGGCCAGGGGGCATACTGTGCTTCCCGGGGCGGCACGGTGCGCCACGCCGTCACGTTTTCCATAAAAAAGGGATCGTTCTTTAGTTTTTCCAGCATCTGCGGCAGATTCACACATCCACCCTCCTTTTGATACGCCAAAAAAGAAAGCGCAGCTTTCTACAAATACATTATACCTTTTTTAGAGCCCGTTGACAAGAGCAACCGTATATTCCAGCAGCTGCATCGGCAAAACGATTCCAATTATATTTTCCCAAAAAATAAAACAGGGGCAGAGCATTTTCGCCCTGCCCCCGGATGCACAGATCAGTTGTAAACGTTCAGCACCCGCTGCCACGGAATTTCTACCATTTCGGTGGAATTGCCGTCCTTAACAGTGTCAGACATGGTCTTGTAATCGGGGATTGCATCGTACAGCGTAATCACTTCATCAAAGAAGGCCACCGCCCAGGAACCGGGGCTTTCTTCATCCCACAGCTCCAGGTACAGTTCTTCGCCGATGAAATCGCTCAGATCGATGATGAAGGTAGCCATATCAGCCCAGGAGCCGCCCACGCCCTTCTTCACGCTGGGGAAGCCGGAATCCTTGAAATGACGGTTGCGGAACAGGCCAACCTGGGTACCGTCCGCTTTGAACACCTTCACGGCAGCGGTGCGGCCGCCCATGCGCACGGTGATGTAGCCCACGCCGCCCAGCTTGAAGTGGGAGGAAGTGATGTGCCAGGGTTCGGGTTCGGGAATGGTAGTGGCCCAGCCGTCCAGATGGTAATTGCCGGCCTGGTTGAAGGGCATTTCCTCAGCCCAGTAGGTGGTTTCGGAGCTCAGGCCCAGGGGATTGCCATTTTCATCCTTAGGCCAGCCTTCGGGCAGGGTCCAGCCGGTGAAATCGCCGGTTTCAAAACCGCCGTTTTCCACCTGGAAGGGAACTTCGCTTTCAGCAAGCGCCATGGGGATGATGCCGCAAACCATGACGGCCATCAGCAGAACAGCAACGAATTTTTTCATGATGTTTCTCCTTTCAATGTTGGCGATTGAGTGTGGTTTCATTGTGACAGGGATACCATTACAGCCCGCGTTCCGCAATCCCCCCCCTTTTTTTCTCATGAAGATAAACATGACATCATGATTATTGATAAATGGAGGATACGGTGTACACCTTGAGCTCATCCACCTGTACTTCGCCGTCGGCGAACAGCTTGATCTGCTGCGCTGCAAAATCGGCATAGGAACGGACGCTGATGGCCTTATCCGAGTTGAAGTAGCCTTCCACCAGGGACCGGTCGATGAAGATCTCCATGGTGAGCTTACCATCCTTCAGCGGCACTTCCCCCTCCACCACGGAAGCCTTGGCGTCCTTGGCCCGGTTGCTGGTGAAACCGTCCATGGTGCCCTTTGCGGTGTAATAAGTAAAGGAAGTATAATTCCTTCTGCCCTGGGCTTTGCAGGTGAGGCCGAAATTCTGCTGATCCTGGGGTTCCAGCACCGCCTTGATATACAGCAGATCGCCGCTGACCGCCTCCAGAGCCTGGTTGGCTTCATCCATCGTAACATTTTCCAGCGAAAGCAGTTCTTGATCCAGCAAATGATAGACCCGTTCGTCCGGCACGATGCACACGCTGGTCCCTTCGTCATTGAGGAAAATGTTCCGGGTCAGGCCGATAGAATGGGCCCAGCCTGCCGCGGCCTGCTCGGGGCCGGGGCGCTGATCCTGCATGATGGAGAAAACGTCAACCTTGCCAGTGACGGGATCCAGCAGCACGCTGGGGCCAGTGAACACATTTCCGCCGTAATCTACAAGCTTGGGCAGGGCAAAGTCCGCATCGGGAGTAAATTTGCCCGTTTCCTTGTCAAAGTCGCCGAGGAAATAGTACACCTTGTTGTCGGCAATGCTGGCAGGCGCGGGCGTAATGAAGAAGGCGTAACGGGTGATGGTGCCCGCTTTGTTGGTCAAAGGCAGCAGGATGGGCAGCTCCCAGCTGGTGCCATATACCACCGATTGATTCTCCATTTCAAAGATGGGGCCCTTGTACTGCCAATCCATATCGATGGTGCCGTCGGGCAGCACCTCCAGCCGGTCCGTCACGTACAGCAGCGCCGTTCCGCCGCCCGCTTCCGTACCGGAGCAGATCAGCATATACCAATCGTCGCCCTCTTTCCAGATATGTGAATCTCGGAATTCCCCCGCTTTGCCCTGGCCGGGCTGCTGGGCAATGGCCAGTTCGTCGCAAACGATCCATTCCGTCAGTTCGGGATCATTCAGATCAGCGGGATAGGCCGCGCCGATATTCTGGTTGGAAATCAGGCCGATACTGCGGTAACTGTCGTTTCCGGCGGTGAAAAACAGGATGGGCACGCCGTTTTTATCCAGCGCCGCGCCGCCGGACCATACGCCGTCAGGCACTACGCTGTTTTCCATGGGCACGATGGCGTCCTGGATCTGCCGCCAATGCACCGTATCCTCGCTGACCAGGTGGCCCCAGCAGATATTCCGCCAATAGGTGCCGATGCTGTTGCTTTGGAAGAACAGATGATACATGCCGTTGTAGTATACCGGCGCGTGGGGCTCGTTCATCCAATGCTGATAGGGCCCGCCATGATACTGCGTTTTGAAAACGTCCCCGGTCAGAATGTTTTCCAGGCCGATTTCCTCATAAGGAATTTCGCCAGGAGCCTTATCCGCCAGCGCGGCGATTTCTTCTTCGGACAGCGCCGTATCATACAGGCACAGTTCATCCATCAAGCCGGAGAACATTTGATAATTGCCCGCGGCAATCTGTTCGCCATAGCCGTTTTTTCCGATGAGCAGCATTTCACGCACGGCAGGTTCGATTACGGAATCGGGGAACACCCGGGTGGTGGCAGCATTTTCCCCATTCAAATAAAGGTTCATTCTGCCTTCGTCTCCATCAAACACCGCCGCTATATGGTTCCAGGCGTTGCGCTGAAGCCTGCCCTCGTCCGTCCACAGGGTGAACCAATCGTCCCCGGTGCCAACTTCAAAGCAAAGGCGGCCGAAACGCTGATAGCCCAGCAGAATGCCTTGGTATTCCGGCTTGTAATACTGTCCGATGATCGTCGTCAAATGGGCAATACCCGAAGGAGCGGCGTTGGGATCATCCCATTCAAAGGCCCTGGGGGCCACCCATACGCTGATGGTCAGCGCATTGCCGGAAAGGCAGATGTCCTCAGGCGCATAGGCCACATAGGTGGAGGCGCCTTCAAACAGCAGCGATCCGCCCTTCACGCCGATCTCCCGCCATTGCGGGTCCATGGGATCGGTATACGCAGGAGCCAGATACTGATATTGAATGTTCGCGTCCTCCAAATGCCCGCTCTGATCCTGGATCACAGCGCCCTGTCCTTCATCAAAGGAAAGGTACAGAAGCACATCATTTTCCTCTGCCGTCTCCCCGTAAGCGGAGGGAATGAGAAGCATCAAAGCAAGGAATACAAGCAGCAACCGTTTCTTCATCCGTTTACCTCCTGACATAATGCTGGGCTTATGAGACCTTTACGGAACGAAGGAGAGAACAGAGTACAGATTGAACTGTCGTTCAATCGGCTGCCTTCCTTTTATGAACAAAATAATCTGTACTCCGTACTCTGATCTCTGTACTCTCGAACCAAGCGACATAAAGGGCTCTTCCAACGTCTGTTGTCAAGCAGACGCCCTTACTTCAAATGGTGTGCTTCCGCCGTTATCATCAGCGGCGCGTCGGCAGAGAAGGTGATCCCTTCGGAAAACAGCGGTGTAGGAATCAAGGAAGTGACCACGCGCTCGCCCCCATTGATGAACAGCTCCACGCTTTCCTTGTCCAGCAGCAGGCGTAGGGTGAGTTCTCCGTTCTGCGCTTCCGCTTTCACATGGCGCGTATGGGCAATATCCCGATGAGAGCCGCCGTGGCTCCGGTCAAACACCAATTCGCCCCGGGCCAGATTGCAGCGAATTTCTACATAATGGCTTTCATCCTTCGCCACATGCAATGTGAAGCGGCGGCATGCGCTGTTTTCAGCGTGAAGGGTCACCGTCAAATCCAGCAGCCGTCCCTGTACGCCGGGCAAAGATGTTTCTTCGCAAATCGTCACCCGGTCATGGCGCACCGTATCCTGCCATAAGGTTTCAATTTCCCGAACGGGACGCTGGCACAGCCGGCCGTTTTTATTGAACACTTCCCGGGGCATGCTCATCTGAGCGTACCAGGGATGACGGCGAGGCGCTTCCTTGCAGGTTTCCCAATTATCCATCCACCCGATCATGATCCGCCGTCCATCGGGGGCCAAAGTGGTTTGCGGGGCATAGAAGGTCAGGCCATGGTCCACCGGCTGAATGCTTTCCCGCACAAAACGATGCTCTTTTTCGTCATACTGACCCAGGATCGCCACCGTGCCGTAGCCCGCATGGAATTCTTCCCGAGCGTGCATTTCCTGGGGGCTCACGATCAGGATTTGTTTTCCGCCCAGCTTAAAGAAATCCGGGCATTCCCACATGCGCCCATACTCGTTATCGCTGGCGTCCAGCTCCGTCACAAAATGCCAGTCCTGACCGTCCGGGCTTTCCAGCAGCAGGATAGAGCCCTGCTTTTCTTCATGCCGGTTGGCAACCACCATTTGGTACATGTCGCCTTCCCGCCAAATCTTGGGGTCCCGGAAATCAAAGGCACTGTAGCCCTCCGGCAGATGGGCGTGGCGGACCACGGGGTTCAGCAGGGATTTTTCAAAATCCGTTCCATCCCCTACTGCCACACATTGAGCCTGCGTTTCTCTTCGGAAGGTGCCCGCCGGCTGCACGCCGGTGTAACACAGCATCAATTTGCCATCCGGCATTTCCACGGCGCTGCCGGAAAAGCAGCCTCCCGCATCTGCTGCCGTGTCCGGCGCCATAGCGCAGGGCATATACGTCCAATGCAGCAGGTCTTCGCTCACGGCATGGCCCCAGTGCATAGGCCCCCATTGCCGGGAAAAAGGATGATACTGATAAAACAAATGAAACTGTCCCTTATAGAAGCAAAACCCGTTGGGATCGTTCATCCAGCCAACCAGAGGAGTCAGGTGGAACAATGGCCGTTCATTTGCCGATACCTTCATTGCCTGTTCCCGCTCAAATTCTCTCACCCTGTCCAGGGGCGTTGGATTCTTGCTCATAACTTCCTCCTGCATGGGACGATTGAATAATGATGGGGGGAACCACTCTTTGGAATAGCTTCGCACGTCCTGTGCTTTGCTTGTCCGCGCTGTAGCTTTCAATTGCTTGGCAAACAGCGCGCCATCGCGTCCCGCCGGGCCGCGCGGCTGAAAGAGCGGTTCCCCCAGATCCCCTGTTCGAGATAGGCGAATGGGGGATGATCTCGTCACATTTTGATTTAACGAACTTACGTTTTGAGAAACCGGAGACCGTTTGACCGGCCTCCGGTGCCATTGGAAGATCTGCGATTATTTCGCGGCCAGGTAACGGTCATAAACGGTTTGATAGATATCCAGCAGTTCGCTCATGCCGCAGCGGTTCAGATAGTTCTTATAGGAGGCCCATTCTTCGTCAGTGGGGCCGCCGTTCTTCAGCCACAGGGCTTCCTGTTCGGAAACAGCGCGCTCGAAATCGGCACGGTAGAAGTCGATATCATCCAGTTCTTCTTCGGTGAACACGCAGTCCTGGGGATAGAAGGTGTAATCATTCACATAGTTGAACCAGAAGTCATAAATGTCGGCCAGACGATCCATGGCGCGGTCTTCCATGTAGAAGTATTCGTTGTAGTATTCGGACAGGATCAGCTTGGGACCGGCCACTTCGTACTGGCCCTTCAGTTCGCCGGCAGACTTGCCGAACTTGGCCTGGGCTTCTTCAGTGGTGATGGACTTCCACATGCCCTTTTCATCCTGCTCAGTGAAGTACACGCCGATGGGGCCGTACTGCAGCTGCATCACGACGTCGCCCTGATACCACAGGTCATAGAAGGAAAGCAGCTTGGCGGGGTCCTTGCACCGGTTGGTGATGGACAGCTGGCCGGAGTTGGTGGCGCCGCCGGTGCGCAGATTCACGTTATGGGTGCCATCGGGACCGTCCAGGATGGGCAGGTATACATAGTCGCTGGCATACTTACCGGTGATTTCAGGGATTTCCCACCAGGTGGTCACGCCCACGCGGCCGCCGGAGCACTTGGCGATCAGCTGGTTGGTGTCCTGAGAGAACATTTCCAGGTCCATCAGGCCTTCGGCGAACCAATCATGGAAATAGGTAATGGCAGCGCGGTAGTTGTCATCGTCAGACAGGAAGTTCACTACGCCGTCAGCGCCCACAACCAGGTCGGCGCACACGTCGTTGGGCCAGTTGGTGAAGCCAAAGCCCGCATAGAACACATTCTGGCCCCAGCACCACTGATCAAAGCCGGTGCTCATGGGGATGGTGCTGCCGGCGGCCAGGCCGTAATGCTTGGCGGCCATGTCGTTTTCCTTGAACGCCACTAGCACGTCGTGCAGTTCATCCAGCGTGGTGGGAACAGCCAGGCCCAGATCATCCAGCCAGGCCTTGTTGATCATGGAGAACTGAGGTATGGAGAAGATGGAATAATCCTTTTCCCGGCCGATACCGGCGGTACCCATCTGTTCGGCGGCGGGCAAGCCATAAATCTTGCCGTCGCTCATGGTGATAGCGGCCTTGATTTCGGGATGCGCTTCCAGGATTGCAGCCAGATGCGGCATCACTTCGGGGGTGATGTAGGGGGTCAGATCGATGAAGGTGCCGGAAGAACCGTAGCGCATCAGGTCAAAGTTGCTGAAGCCAATGCCCTGGAACGCGTCGTAGGGATTGTTGCTGGTGGCGTTGCCGCTCAGGCGGGTGCCAACCACTTCGCCCAGGCTGTCAGACCAGGTTTCCCATTCGATCTTGATGCCGGCCTGCTCCTGCAGAGCGTTCAAAACATCCTTGTACTGGTAATCGTCGGACAGAGCAGACCGGGCGGAAAGCACCTTGAACTGGGGTTCTTCCGCGAATGCGATGGAAGCCATGGACAGCACCATCAGCAGGGCCAGGAGAAGAGATACGAGCTTCTTCATGGGGGGGATCCTCCTTTTTGTTGTTTATTCAAGCATCTTTTGGATGCCAAGGAACAAGTTGAGGACGAAGGAGTGTACAGAGTGCAGAGTACAGTTTTATATAACTGATCTTTCATTATGTGCTAATCAATCTGTACTCTGTGCTCTGAACTCTGTTAACTGAAATCAGCCTTTCACTGCGCCTGCCATCAGGCCCTTCTCGAAGTACTTCTGCACGAAGGGATAGATGATCAGCATGGGCGCGGCCGCCACGATGATGGAGGAGAATTTGATCATTTCGGTCATCTTGTTCAGCTCCGCGTAGCCGCCGGAAATCATGCTGGCCTGAGAGGCGGAGGCGGAGGACTTGATCAGGATATTGCGCAGCACCAGGGGCAGGGGGGCCTGCTCGTTGGTCATGTAGATCAGGGCGGTGAACCAGTCGTTCCAGTAGGCTACCATGGAGAACACCACCATAACCGACAGGATGGGCGTGGACAGAGGAATGATCATGGAGAAAAAGATGCGGAAGTGGCTTGCGCCGTCAATGCTGGCGGCTTCCTTCAGCGCGCCGGGAATGCTGTTTTCAAAGTAATTCCTGGCGATGATAGCGTTGCTCACCGCCACGCCGCCCGGCAGGAACATGGCCCAGATGGTCTGCATGATGCCGGTTTTCTGAACGATCAGGTAGGTGGGGATCAGGCCGCCGCCAAAGTACATGGTGATGATGAAGAAGATGCTGATGATCTTCTTGAAGGGCAGATCCGGCACGGACAGCGGATAAGCCACCAGATAAATCAGCGCCACGGAGTAGATGGTGCCCACCACGGTGTACAGGATGGAGTTGCCGTAGCCGCGGATGATGTTCTGCTCGGCGAACACGGCCTTGTAGCCGTCCAGGGTTGCCTGGCTGGGGAGCAGGAAGGTCTTTCCGGCATATACGTCATAGGGATCCGAGAAGGAAGCAACCAGAATGTAATACAGCGGGTAAGCCACGATCAGAAGAATGATCACGGAGATAACAACCAGGATGATATCGCTGGTGCGGTCGCTCAGGCCACCCAGTTCGCCCTGCTTTCTCTTGGAAAGAACAGACATGTTTCTTCCTCCTCCCTTCTCACACAAAGTTGACGTCGCCGAATCTCTTGGCGATCCGGTTCACGATCAGCAGCAGCACGATATTGATCACCGTGTTGAACAGGCCCACAGCGGTACCAAGCTCGTACTTGGCGCTGACGATGCCCTGTTCGTACACGTAAATGGCGATGATATCGCTGGTGGCGCGGTTCAGGTCGGTCTGGAGCAGATAGGCCTTTTCAAAGCCAACGCTCATCAGGCCGGAAGCGCTCATGATGAGCTGCAGGATGATCATAGGCAGCAGACAGGGAATATCGATGTGCAGGATGCGTTGGAACACGGAAGCGCCGTCCACTTTGGCCGCTTCATACAGGGAAGCGTCTACGCTGGACAGGGTAGCCAGATAAATGATGGTGCCCCAGCCCGCTTCCTGCCAGATGCCGCTGGCCACATAGATGGTGCGGAACGCGCCCGCTTCCGTCAGGAAGTCGATCTGGGTGCCCGCGATCAGGTTGATCAGGCCGCCGGAGGGAGAAAGGAAGATGCGCAGCATACCGCAGATAACCATGGTGGAAATGAAATGCGGCGCGTAGATGACGGTCTGCACGGTGCGCTTGAGCCGCTTGAACCGCAGCTGGTTCAGCGCCAGGCTCATGACGATGGGCACCGGGAAGCTCCAGAGCAGGCCGTACAAGCTCAGCTTCACCGTGTTCCAGAGCATCCGATCGAAGGTAGGCGCTTTAAAAAAGCGCTGGAACCATTTCCATCCCACCCAGGGACTGGCCGTGATGCCCAGGCCCGGATTGTAATTGCGGAACGCAATTTGAATGCCGTACATGGGGCCGTACTTGTAAATGATCGTGATCACCACGGGGATCAGCAGCAGTACGTAGGGCTGCCAATTGTCCGCGAGGCGTCTGCCCAGACTCTTCTTATGAAGAGGCCGGACAGTAGCTGCCGTTTTCATGAGCATTCCTCCTTTTTTGCTTTGAACCGCATTTCATGAAACGTTTCATGAACTATCATCCACAAGATACCACACATCTGGCAAAATGTCAACCGGAAATTTAGGATTTTTCACAAAAGAATTGTCGTTTTCTTTTCTGCTAAGCCACCGCGCACCTGCTTTTTTTGCATGGAGTATTTGACCCTGTTTATTTCTGAATTTCCATATTATATGCTTGACCTATTCACATGAAAATGGTATGATATTTCATGAATTACATGATAGCAAAGGGTGAACACATGATGACTGAAAAAGCCGCCCCCACCATGGCCGATGTGGCCCGGGAAGCGGGAGTGGCGCTGGGCACCGTATCCAAGGTGGTCAACGGCCAAGCGGTGGGCGAAGCCTATAAAGCCAAGGTGGAGGACGCCATTGCCCGGCTGGGTTATCAATACAATTCCAGCGGCCGGGCCCTCCGCACAGATCAAACGAATACCATTGCCCTGATTATTCCCAACACGATCAATCCATATTTTGCCTCGTTGGTACATTATATCAACATGGCGCTGGAAGAACGGAATTACAGGATGATACTGTGTTTCACGCAATACGACCAGAATCGGGAAACGGAATACATTCAAATGGTGCGTCAGAACCGGGTGGACGGCATCATCGCCCTGATTTATAATCCTGATTTGATCATTCCGGATGATATTCCCTTTGTGACCATCGACCGCTTCTTTTCCGTATCCGTTCCCTGCGTTGCGTCGGATAATTTCGGCGGCGGCTGGATGGCAGCCCATAAGCTGAAAGAACTGGGCTGCAAAAAGCTGGGCTTCATGCGCATCGGCTCCACCCTGACCAACGAACCCAGCAAGCGTAAGGATGGGTTTGTTTCCGCCTGCGTGGAAATGGATATTCCCTTTGAAGTTATGGCCCTGGAAGACGGCGCGCCCTTCAGCCAGTTTGAAGATTTTCTGGCCCGGCACATTAAAAACAAAAAGCTGGATTTAGACGGTCTTTTTATCGGCACAGATTCTCTTGCGTGGCAGATCATCCAGGTATTAAAACGGATGAATCTTCGAGTGCCTCAGGATGTACAGGTGATTGGTTTTGACGGTATTCGCATGTTCGGTGATTTGGAGCCTGTGGTATCCACCATCGTGCAGCCTGTGCAGGAGATTGCGGAAGCCTGCGTCAGCACGGTCCTGTCCAAACACTTATCCAATGTTCCCTCCCTCATCTGCCTGCCTGTGCAGTATCTTCCAGGAGGAACCACAAAAGATTCGCAATGATTCAGGTTGAAAGCGCTTTTTTGCGGACCTTGTTTTAGAGTACAGAGATCAGAGTGCAGAGTACAGATAGTATTGTAAAACATGATTGTCCCAATCACTGTCCAACTATATAATCTGTACTCTGTACTCTGAACTCCGTTCTCCCTTTCGTCACTTAAGTATTCTTCAAAGGATCAAACAAGCAATTGATTAAAGGAGGCTTTCCCATGTATGACGTTCTTGCTCTCGGCGAACTGCTGATCGACTTCGCCCCCAAATCCGTGAACGAAGCGGGCTATCCCGTACTTTCCGCCAATCCTGGCGGCGCTCCGGGCAATTTTCTGGCCGCGCTGAACAAGTACGGCTGCAAAACGGCCATGATCGGCAAGGTGGGCCAGGATATGTTCGGCCGCCTGCTGGTGGAAACCCTGAATCAAGCGGGCATTGATACCAAAGGCGTGATCCTGGATCCCGATCGGTTCACCACGCTGGCATTCGTGTCCCTGGACGCCTCCGGCAACCGGGATTTCAGCTTCTGCCGCAAGCCGGGCGCCGATACCTGCCTGACGCCGGAAGAAGTGAATGAAAACATGATCGCGGATGGCAAGGTGTTCCATTTCGGCACCCTGTCCCTGACGGATGAGCCCGCCGCCGCCGCCACCCGCCGGGCTGTGGAGCTGGCGAAAAAGCATGGGCTTCTCATCAGTCTGGACCCCAATCTGCGCAAACCTCTTTGGAAAAACGAAGCGGACGCCAAAGCAGCCATGGAATGGAGCCTGCATCAGGCTGACATTGTGAAAATCAGCGATGAGGAAATCGAATGGCTGTGGGGGCTGTCTCCCGAAGCAGGGGCGGAAAAGCTGCTGAAAGAATACGGTGTTTCCCTGGTATACGCCACCCTGGGCCCCAAGGGCTGTTATGCGGCCACCCGCAATGCGCACACCACGGTCAGCAGTCCCTCCGGCATCCATGTGGTGGATACCACCGGCGCGGGGGATATTTTCGGCGGCAGCGCCATGAGCCGCTTCCTGCAATGCAAAAAAGCCCCTTCCGAACTGACGGAAGAGGAACTGACCCAAATCGTCCGCTTCGCCTGCACCGCCGCCAGCCTGTCCACCCAAACCCACGGCGGTATCAGCAGCGTGCCGGAAATGGAAGCCGTATACGCCAAGATAGCCGAATAAGGAATAGCCGCCCGCTGTGGCGGCTTTTTTGCTTATTCTGTGCTTTTCGGTAAAAAATAGCAAATCGCAAGTATTGTCATTTCTGCATTTATCCGCTATAATGAGCCCGCGCCGGACTATGACCTTCAATTTCCGTCTGGCACAATGGAGGCTTTATGAATAACAGAACGGAAGCATTGAACCAATACCTTGCCGCGCAAAAGCAAGGAAAAAAATACTACAATGCCTGCGTGGCCAAGGGCGTATCCCCTTATCCCCAGGTGCTGAACGAATTGGTGGAGGATGCGTCCGCATCCGATACCATTAAAGTAGGCCTGGTGGATATTCCTTCCGACCGCATTGTTGGCACCTGGACGGATGGACGGAAAGCTGCCTTTGCGGGCAACTTTATGCCGCTGCTGGACGTAAACACCGAATTTGGCAGCAAATGGGTGAATCTCTGCGAAGCTCATCTGGGCGAAGGCGGCATCACCGATCCCATCACCTGCATTGAATACTTGGGAAATTTCTATGTGCAGGAAGGCAACAAACGGGTAAGCGTGCTGAAAAGCTATGATTCCCCCAGCATTTCCGGTATCGTGACCCGGCTCATGCCCCCCCCGTCCGACGATCCCAAAATCAAGCTGTACTACGAATTTTTGAAGTTCTACAAAGCAAGCAAAACGTATCTGATCACCTTCACCCAGCCCGGTTCTTACGCCAAACTGCAGGCGGCCCTGGGCTTTGAACCGGATGAAGAATGGACAGATGATGACCGCCGGGGATTCAGCAGTGATTTCCGCCGTTTTTCCGCCGCTTTCCAGCAGCTCAACACTGAAAAACTGCCCTTGACAGCCGGCGACGCGCTGCTTACTTATATCCAGGTGCATCCCTTTACCGAACTGAAAAAAATGAGCAGCGACGAAATCAAAGAAACCCTCAGCGCTCTCTGGCCGGATATTCAGCTGCTGGCTCAGGGAGAGCCTATTTCCGTGAGCACAGAGCCCGAAAAGCCGAAGGAAAAAACTTTGATCTCCCGTATCCTGGGCTCCCCCAGGCTCCACGCCGCGTTCATTTATGATTTTGACCCGGAAAAGAGCGCCTGGGCCGCCGCCCACCGGCAGGGCCAGCATTATCTGGAAGAAAAGCTGGGCGCTTCCATTACAGTCAGCGCTTATCTGTGCGGGGACAGCGCCGCGGATGACGTGATGGAAAAAGCCGTCAGTCAGGGAGCCAATGTGATCTTCGCCACCTCCCCCACCCTGATCGGCGCATGCCGCCGCGTGGCCGCCGAGCATAAAAATGTGGCGGTGTTCAACTGCTCCCTGTCCATGCCCTACGCAGAGGTGCGCAGCTATTACTGCCGCATTTATGAAGGAAAATTCATTACCGGGGCTATTGCCGGGGCCATGGCGCAGGATGATAAAATCGGCTACGTTGCCAATTACCCCATTATGGGCGTAACCGCTTCCATCAATGCCTTCGCTCTGGGGGCCCGGCTTACCAATCCCCGGGCAAAAATCATGCTGAAATGGAGCTGTATGCCCGGCAATCCCATTCTGGAATTCAAAAACGAAGGCATCAAGGTGATTTCCAACCGGGATGAGGACGGAGCCAACACCGCCCTTACCTGGGATTTGGGCACATATAAGATCAGCGACGTCGGCGGGCTTCAGCCCCTGGCTGCGCCCCGTTGGAATTGGGGAAGCTATTACGAAAAAACCGTCCGTTCCCTGATGAACGGCGGTATTGATTCCCTCAAGGACTTAAAGCACGCCAATAACGACTGGTGGGGCCTGAGCAGCGGCGTGATCGATCTGGCCATCGGCGAGGATCTGCCGGACGGGGTAAAAATGCTGGCCAACATCCTGCAAAGCGGCATCGCCGCCGAAAGGATTGATCCCTTCCTCTGCCCCATCAAGGATCAGCAGGGCCATGCCATCAGCGACGGAAGCCGCCACTTCACCATCGAAGAACTGATGCATTTGGATTGGCTGTGCGATAACATCGAAGGCAGTATTCCCGGTTTTGACGAACTGCTGCCCCGTTCCCAAAGCCTGGTTCGGCTGCTGGGGCTTTACCGTGATTACATTCCGCCAAAGACAGAGGAAGTATCGCTATGAAGGTTTTACTGATTGCCGATGAGGAGAGCCCCTATCTCTGGGATTTTTACCAGCCCGGCAGGCTGGCAGGCGTCGATGTTATTCTGTCCTGCGGGGATTTGAAGCAGGAATATCTGGAATTCCTGGTCACTATGAGCAGCAAGCCTCTTTACTATGTGCATGGGAACCACGATAAGGGATATGTGGATTTCCCGCCGGAGGGCTGCGAATGCGCGGATGATCAGGTGATCAGCATTAACGGCCTGCGCATCCTGGGGCTGGGCGGCTGCATGCGCTATAACCCGGGCCCCTACCAGTATACGGAAAAGGAAATGGAAAAACGGGTGAAGGCAGTTCACCGCAAGGTGCTCAAAGCGGGCGGGGTGGATATCGTGATCACCCACGCCCCGCCCAAGGGCCTGGGCGACGCCCAGGATAACGCCCATCGGGGCTTCGCTTCCTTCCTTCCCCTGATGGATGAATTCCATCCCCAATACCTGATCCACGGCCATGTGCACCAGAGCTACGGCCACAGTCTGCCCCGGCAGATTTCCTATGGCAGCACCACGGTGTTCAACGCTGTGGGCTGGCACATCATTGAGATCGAGCCCGCCGCCCCGGCAATCAGAAAAAACTTCTTTCAGCGTCTGTTTTCAAAGAATGCATAATGAATTTCATTTACAAAAAACGGAACGCGGATGATACGTCCGCGCTCCGTTTTTTATCATCGCTATTACACTTGTTCAAACACAATTTTCTCCCCGTCCATACGCATGCGCACGGTGCCGCCCAAATGGATTTCCCCGGCAATCAGCTTTTCACTGAGAGAATCCTCGATGGTGCGCTGGATCACCCGGCGAAGCGGCCGGGCCCCGAACTGCGGATCAAAGCCCGCCTGGGCCAGATGGGCCACCACATCGTCGCCGTAGATGAGGGCAATATCCCGTTCCTGCAAACGCTTGGCCACCTGAGACAGCATCAGGGAAGCGATCTTTTCAATATCCTTCTGTTCCAACTTGTGGAACACGATAATTTCGTCCACCCGGTTCAAGAACTCGGGCCGGAACACATTTTTAATATCGGTAAGCACCCGCTCCCGCATACGCTCATAGTCCATGGCGTCCGCAACACCGGCGCCAAAGCCCATGCTGGTTCTTTGGGCAGATTGGGCTCCCGCATTGCTGGTCATCACGATCACGCAGTTTTTGAAGCTGACCACCCGGCCCATATTGTCCGTCAGGCGTCCGTCCTCCAGAATCTGCAAAAGCATATTGAATACGTCAGGATGCGCCTTTTCGATTTCATCAAACAGCACCACGGAATAGGGCTTGCGGCGAACTGCTTCTGTCAGCTGGCCACCTTCCTCGTAGCCCACATAGCCGGGAGGAGACCCCACCATGCGGCTGACGGTATGCTTTTCCATGTATTCGCTCATATCCAGGCGAATGAGCGCGTTTTCATCCCCGAACATGGCTTCGCCCAGAGCACGGCACAATTCCGTTTTGCCCACGCCCGTGGGACCCAGGAAAATAAAGCTGCCGATGGGCCGCTTGGGATCCTTGAGCCCGGCCCGGGCACGCCGGATCGCCCGGCTGACGGCGGACACGGCTTCATCCTGTCCCACCACTCTGCCGTGCAGCAATTCTTCCAAATGCAGCAGACGGCTGGTTTCTTCCTCCGTCATTTTTTTCACCGGGATGCCCGTCCATCCGGCTACTACCTGAGCGATTTCTTCCTCGCCCACCGTATCCTTGGCGGCGGATTTCTGCTTTTCCCATTCCGCTCGTTTTTCTTCAATTTCAGCGCGAAGCGCATGTTCCTGATCCCGCAGATCGGCGGCTTTTTCGTAATCCTGCTTGTCGATGGCCTCCCGCTTTTCCCGAAGAACCCCTTCCAGCTTCTTTTCCTGAGCCTTCATATCCGGCGGGGCGGTAAAGCTTTGAATGCGCACCCGGCTGGCGGCCTCATCCATCAAATCGATGGCCTTATCGGGCTGGAACCGATCCGCAATGTAACGGTTAGAAAGCTTCACGGCGGCTTCCAGGGCCTCGTCGGTAATGCGCACCTTGTGGTGCGCTTCATAACGGTCCCGCAAGCCCTTCATGATGGCGATGGTTTCTTCTTCGCTGGGCTCGTTTACTGTGACCGGCTGGAAGCGCCGGGCCAGGGCCGCGTCTTTTTCAATGTTCTTGCGGTATTCATCCAATGTGGTGGCCCCGATGCACTGCAGTTCGCCCCGAGCCAAGGCGGGCTTTAAAATGTTGGCGGCATCCATACTCCCCTCTGCCCGGCCCGCGCCGATGATATTCTGCAGTTCATCGATGAACAGGATCACATCGCCCCGCTTTTTCACCTCGTCCAGCACGTTTTTCAGCCGTTCTTCAAATTCGCCCCGATATTTGCTGCCCGCCACCATGGATCCCATGTCCAAGGAAACGATTTTTTTATCTGCCAGGGTTTCCGGCACGCTTCCATGCTGAATGCGCTGGGCCAGGCCCTCCGCTACGGCGGATTTGCCCACGCCGGGTTCGCCAATCAAAACGGGATTGTTTTTCGTGCGGCGGGACAAAATCTGCACAATACGCTCGATTTCGTTCACGCGGCCGATCACGGGGTCAAGCTCGCCCTTTTCGGCGGCTTCGTTCAAATCCCGACCATACTTTTTCAAAGCGGAGTCCCCGTCGCCGTTTCCTTCGGCGGATTTGCCGGGCTCCCGGCCCATGCTGTCCAATACGCTCTTTTTCAGCTTTTCAATGTCGCAGCCCATGCCGATGAGTACCCGCATGGCCACGCTTTCTTCATCCCCCAGCAGGGCCAGCCAGAAATGGCCCGCCGTCACATAGGGGTGGCCCAGACGCTGAGCTTCCCGCACGCTGGTTTCCAGCAGCTTTTTCACTCGCGGCGTCAATTCCAATTGGGAAGGCGTCTGGTTTCCTGTGCCGGAAATCTGCTTTACGTTTTCCATCACTGTTTCGGGGATCACATTATCCGGCAGGGCGGGCGCGTCGGACCGGGCTTCCTTCAACAGTCCGATCAAAAAATGCTCGCTGCCAACATAAGCGTGGCCCATTTCCACAGCGGTTTTCTGGGCCGCGGCGATCACCCGCTGGGCCCGTTCGTTGAATCGTCCAAAAATCGCCATTCAGTTTATTCCTCCATTGAGCGCTTTCCGAATAATGACAGAGCGGAAAGCGTCCCGTTCTTTATCGTTGAGCACCGCGCCGGCAGCCTTCTGCACGTGGGCGGGCTGGGCGGCGGTGAGCAGCGCGTCACAGGTTTTCAGCGTCACATTCAGCTTGCCCATGGACGCGCCCAAGCGCAGATTGCTCCAGTGCACCATGAATTCTTTCACGGGCATGCGGCGGGCATTGGTAAGCAGGCCATAGGAGCGAAACAGCTGATCCTCGAAAGCCACGGAATCCTTATCCCAGGCCTTTTGCCGGAACACCCGCTCCATTTCTGCCATCTGCCGGGCAGTAGCCGCCACGGCTTCAATAATTTCCTTTTCCGTACGGCCTAAAGTAACCTGATTGCTTAATTGATACAGGTTTCCCTGGGCCTCGCTGCCCTCCCCGTAAATGCCCCGCAGGGTCAAGCCCAGCTTAGCGGCTAACTGGTTCACCTTGCCCATTTGCTTGAGCAGGGTCAGCATGGGCAAATGCAGCATCACCGAAGCTCTCAGGCCCGTGCCCGTATTGGTGGGACAGGCGGTCAAATAACCCAATTGATTGTCAAAGGCGAAGGAAAGCTGTTTTTGCAGCTCGTCGTCAATGGAAAACGCATTCTCCGCGGCTTCGTTCAATTGCTCTCCCGCGCTGATGCCCTGAATGCGAAGGTGATCCTCCTCGTTCATCATGATGGAGATTTTTTCGTCCGCGCGAATCAGCACGGCTCCGGTTTCCTCATGCTCCATCAGATCGGGGCTGATCATATGGGCCTCCATCAGCGCTTTTTTCTCGTTTTCCTCCATGCCGCGCAGGGGCAGATAAGTGTAGGCCTGGGGCAGCTCCCGCAGCGCGTCCAGGGTACGCTGCACGCAAATATCGCTCTGTTCGGCGGAAATATGATTCCGGAACGGCAAATCCTCATAATTCCGGGCCAAGCGCACCCGGCTGGAAACCATAATATCGCTCATGCCTGGGCCTCCTTGGCGGGAACCATGGCCCGCAGCTCATCCCGAAGGCGGGCGGCTTCCTCAAAGTTTTCCTCGGCAACGGCCGCTTCCATCAAGGTGCGCAGCTCCTCCATCCGGTTCTGCCGGGCCTGCTCCTCCTCGCTGACGGGCGGTCTGCGGCCAGCGTGCTGGGCCCGGCCCTGCACCCGGGTGATCAGCGGAGTCAATTCCTTGCGGAAGGCCTGATAGCATTCCGCGCACCCCAGCATTCCCGTTTTTTGGAATTCAGCATAGGTTTCCCCGCAGCGGGGGCAGGTGATATCCGGAGCCTGGGCTTTGCTGGTCATGGCGGAAAGCACGGCGGCCAAAACGGCCTGCAGGTCCCCCGCCTTATATTTTTTCAGGCATTCCCGGCATAAATGCCGGGTGGTGGATTCCCCGTTGATCACGGTGGTCATCATCACTTCCGCCTGATTTTTTCCGCATTCTTCGCAGAGCATAGGTTCCCTCCTTTAATCGGCGCAATCCATAGTATGCGCCTGTATGAGTCCGGGTACATCGGCAAATTCATCCGTTTTCCTGTTGCTTGCGCTGCTGCATCACGGTAAGCAGCATACACTTGAAAATTTTGGCCCGCTGGGCATCCTTTACCGCTTCCGGAACGGGCGCGGACAAGGCCTGGGGCGACATGGCCGCCGCCATCAGCTGAGCTGCTTCGGGAGAAACCACTTTCCTGTCGGCCAGCGTGGCGCACAGGATCTGCGCTGTCTGCGCGTCAAGGCTGTCGCCCACCCGCTCCCGAAGCAAATAATTCAAATGATCGCCGCTGCTTTGCCGCACCCGGACGATGCGGATATAGCCGCCGCCGCCCCGCTGGGAAGACGTGACGTAGCCGTGATCCGGCGTAAATCTGGTAGCCAGCACATAATTGATTTGGGAAGGAGCGCAATGGAAATATTCCGCCAATTCGTTGCGTTTCAATTCCACTTCCGGCTGGTCCTCCTGTAGCATGGCCTTAATGAAGCTTTCAATGGTATCGCTTAATCGCATAATTCATCCCTCCAAAGAAATTGTCTTTCTTTGACCATTTAATTCTACCATAACTTTTATCAACATGCAA
>JAUNMW010000238.1 GCA_030537395.1 Clostridia bacterium
ACTATTGAAAACCCAAGGGAAAAAGGGGGTATTTGAATGCAGCACCGCATCACAACGCCCGGCCCGCTTCACGATGATCAGGGCCGTTTGACGGAAACAGGCTACGCCGTCTCGCTGATCAAGCAGTATGACCGCAGCCGGGTGAAGGCCAGCCGTCTGCGCATCAAGGAATGGGACTATTACTGCATCGTATCCGATTGCCACGCATTAGCCCTCACCATCGCGGACAACGGCTACATGTACATGGACAGCATTTCCCTGCTGGACTTTGAAGCCAATTCCCAAGGCACCAAATCCGTGATCCTGCCGCCCTTCGGCAAGCGATCCCTGCCGCCCGCCAGCGGGCGGGGCGATATTCATGTATCCGGCAAGGGCTATGAAATGACCTTTGAAAACGATGGCAAGCGCCGCCGCCTGTACGGCCACATGGAGCATTTTCCCACGGGCAAGCCGGAGGATGAAACGCTGCTGTTTGACGTGACGCTGACAAATCCGCCCCGGGATTCCATGGTGATCGCGACGCCCTTCGCCGGAAAGCCCCATGCTTTCTATTATAACCAGAAAATCAACTGTCTGCGGGCGGAGGGCAAGGTGGCGCACGGGGACAGGGAATACCTGTTCGCGCCGGCTCATTCCTTCGCGGTGCTGGATTGGGGCCGTGGCGTATGGACCTATGACAACACCTGGTACTGGGGCTCCGCCTCCGGCCTGGCGGACGGCGTGCCCTTTGGGTTCAATATCGGCTACGGCTTCGGGGACACCTCCGCCGCCTCGGAAAATATGCTGTTCTATAACGGCATCGCCCATAAGCTGAGCCAGGTGCGCTTTGAAATCCCCATGAGGGACGGGAAAGAAGATTACCTGGCCCCCTGGAAATTCACCAGCGACGACGGGCGCTTTGAAATGGACTTTTCGCCCCTCATGGATCGCAGCGCCATGATCGACTTAAAGCTGCTCTGCTCCGATCAGCACCAGGTGTTCGGACGCTTCACCGGCAAAGCCGTATTAGACGATGGGCGGGAAATCCAGGTTCGCAATCTGACGGGCTTTGCGGAAAAGGTGCATAACAAGTGGTAATCGCATACAAAGAATTATTTATATATTTCGGAAAAAAATTTCCCAAAAAGATCAAAAAGTGCTTGACAAACCGCTTCCGATCTGCTATGATATAGCCAGAAAGAGAAAGAGCCCTTCCAACCGACCGATCACCAAATTCCAACCTTCCATTTTTTGATCATAGAAAAAAGCCGGACAGTTCCGGAAAGGAGGAGAGTCCCATGGCCCACGCTTTTGACGCGGTGGGGGATGTACACGCGAACACTCCTACAATTGAATATGACAGGTATTTAATCTCCTGATGCAGAAACAGGCTTCAAAAAATATCATTCCCATAGAATGAACCGGAAGCAACGCATAAGCGACGAAAAAAGCACAGGAAACCAAGCCACGGCAAAAGCCGCATCTGAAAGGAAACCTGTCCCCCACCGCCGGTACCAGGATCACGGAAAAAAAGTTCAAACACTGTGACAATGCTTTGCAATGACATTTTGATTGAATTTTCCAGGAACGAGGGCGAAACCTTTCATACCGATTGAAACGCCGATTTCAAAATTCCTCTCCATCGCCCGCCAGTTCCGCTTTCACGATGATCCCATCAAGGGTTGACGATAGATGCTGAAAGGGCCCGATTTTTCGGGTCCTTTTTTTACGCAATCAGGCGGTTTGATACTATCCAAACGGCCCGTTCCGTTACGCCTTTTTTATGATTGCTTTACCAATTCATGTGAACTTGTACTGAGATGAGCATATTTGGGAATTGCCAAACGGTATTCAACTCGCCTTTCAAGTTACTGTCTCAATGATATACCAGAAATAATTTTCAAAATAACAAAAAATCACTTGACCTTACACTTAAGTGTAATGATACCGTAGCGTCGAGGAGGATGAGATATGATCACGATCCAGGGATTTGCAAAGCTTTGCGGATGCAGCACTCAGACGCTGCGGTACTATGACCGCATCGACCTTCTGAAACCGGTAAAGGTTGATGAATGGACAGGCTACAGGTATTATGAGGAAGAACAGGCGCTGCTGTTTGTGAAGATCAAAAAACTGCAGCAAGCAGATTTCTCCATTGAAGAAATCAAAACGCTTCTTCCCGGGGATGACGAGCTCCTCATGGCAGCGTTTGATCGGAAAATCAAGGAACAGGAACGGAAGCTGGAGCGAATTCAGGAAATACAAAGATCCTATCTCCAAGAAAAAATGGATATGCAGAACATGATTAACAGCCTTATTGATTTAGTGGAGGGCCGGATGAACAATCCCATTCTTTGGGAAGAAATTGGACTGGATATCAAACAGGATTCGGAGATTCGCGCCAAAATTCATGAAAAGCTGGCGGATTGGCTGACCCGGTGCAGAGACGCGAGTACAGAAATGGCGCGGCAAATCAACGCACAAAATCCGAACACTTTGAAAGAGATCACAGACATTCTGGCCAGCGGGAACCCCGACAGCGAAGTGTTGATCTTCTCCGTTGCCAATGAGGAGGGCAGCCCCCAGGAAGCGGTGCCGCCGAACGCGCAGAAGGTATTTGAACGCAGCGGCTGGGCACACGTCAGCGAGTGGATCAATGATATCCCGGAGCTTGGCAACGGAAAGCAGAACTATTTTCTGTTCAGAGTTTGCGGGAACAGCCCTGTCGCCGATCCTGGCTTCCCCACCTTGATGCTGGCCGTAATGGATGTGCTGTATAACGCCATGAAAGGCGGCATGAACTGTACAATTGACCGGAGCAGCGATGGGCTCAACCATTTTGAATTGATGCAGGCGCTGTAAAGAAGCTGCGGTGAAAGCAAATGAAGCGATTATTTGCCAAGTATTGGAAGCCCATGCTGCTGGTATTGATCGTGCAGCTGCTTGTCAACCTGCTTCTCATAGGTGGAGAAATGCTGACCAAGCAGCTGGTGGATGCGGCGCTTGCCTCCTCCCTAGAACAAATGCTCCCATTGGCTATGAGGCGTCTGCTGTTTGTCGTGCTGGAGATTCTCTTCGTCATCGTATTGATATTCAATCATTCTGTTTGTTGATCGCGATTTTCATACAGAAAACCCGCTTGGCCGTTTTCCTCCCGTCCCCCCTTCCCGCTTTACATTGCCCGGTTTCTTTGGTAAAATAGGCGTATCCTGGAAGAAAGGACGGGAAGCCAAATTGGAGCGACCCATTGACAATCAAAGTGCCCGGGATATCCTGCAGGGCTGCCTGCAGTCCCTGATTTTGCCCGCGGGTATTATGGCGGGGCTGGATACCGTGCGGGACTGCATGAAGGATGAAACCATCCGCCCCTTCCTGGGCCACGCGCTGCTGCACGAAATCATGCCGAGCATGGGCCTGAATAAAGAAACGCTGGATCCCCTGGTGATCGAAATCTGCAATGAAATGGAAAATCCCACGGTGATCCAGCCTTTATCCCTGCTTTTGAACAACGCAATCCGGGCCTGGGCCGCCCAGACGCTGCCCCTTTTGAAGGCCTATCTGGACCGGGAGGACGAATTGCCCCCCTGCCTTTGCATGAGCCTGGCCATGCTGATCATGCTGTTCGCCGGCACCCGGCGGGAGCAGGATGGGGACTACGCCATCCTGAAAAACGGGGAACCCTGCCGCTTTACCGAGGATGAGGACGTGCTTTTTTCCTTCTCCCGGCTCAGCTGCGATATGCCCGCGGAGTCTCTGGCCTACGCCGTGCTGAGCGACCGGGCCATCTGGGAGGAGAATCTGCGGGAGCTTCCCGGCCTGGAGGACAAAATCGCTTCCGATCTTCGGGATCTGCAATTGCTGGGCCTGGAGGAAGCTATCAATAAGACCTGGAAAAAATAAGACCGATTGGGGAAGATTGCCGCTATGCACGTCGTTTTATATGCGCCGGAGATTCCGCAGAACACCGGCAATATCGCCCGCACCTGCGCCGCCACCCGCACGGGCCTCATTTTGATCGAGCCCCTGGGCTTTCAGTTGGCGGACAAGTATATGAAGCGGGCGGGTCTGGATTACTTTTCCATGGTGGATATTCAGGTGATGCCCCATTTTGAGGCGCTGATGGAAAAGTATCCCGGCGCGAATTATCATTTCGCCAGCACCAAAGCCCCCCGAGCTTACACCGAAGCATCCTACGGCCCCGAAGATTTTCTGGTGTTCGGCTGCGAAACCAAGGGCCTGCCGGAATCGCTGCTGCAAAGGGTGTATGATCGCTGCGTGCGCATACCCATGCGCAGCGATGCCCGATCCCTGAACCTGGCCAATTCCGTGGCCATCGTGGTCTACGAAGCGCTGCGGCAGCAGGGCTTCCCCGGCCTCTCCGCAGAAGGCAGCCTCACCGGACGGCAGGACGAGGCCGCGCCGTGGATGGACTATTTGTAACAGAGTTGAGAGTTCAGAGTACAGAGTACAGATTTATATAGTTTTATTGCAAATGTTCAGCCGCTCACTTCAAAAGCCCTTTATGCCAATAAGGGAGTTGAGCGTTAAGAGTTGAGAGTTGAGATATATTTTGTTGATACATCTCATTTGCTGGGCTCACAGGGAGAAAAAAAAAGACTATATAAATCTCAATAAATCTCAACTCTTAACGCTCAACTCTGCACTCTCTTCCACACTTTTCTTTTTCATCATTTTTTTGTAAGATGAAGGGGGTTTATCCCATGATGCAGCAGCAGCCCAGCCGTCAGGAATATGAACAGCGCAAGGAATGGGAGCGCCAGGAACGGCAGGATCATTTCCGCGTCGCCGCCAAAATGATGGAATTCGTGGGCGTGGTGCTGGGCGTGATCAGCATTTTCGTGCTGCTGGCATTGCTCTTCAGCCTCGTTTCCTGGCTCACCCAGGATATTTCCAGCACCTTTTCTATTTTGCGCACGCGATTCCAATGATACAAAGTGTCCCATTTTTCTTTTATAACGCCCTTTAAATAACTGAGTTAGAGCTGACTAAGGGGTACGCTGGGGGCTGCGCGCCCCCAGACCTGCGCCAGGGGACTTCGCCCCCTGGACCCACTCCTCGCGAAGCTATTTGGTTAGGATAGCGAAATTTGTTCCGCGTGCTGCGCTGGGAACGGAATATAGCAAGCTTTCGGGCACAATGAAAATAGGCAAAATCAGGCGGGGGAAAGGCCGCCTAATGCTGCCTGGAGGAAACCACGTGTAAAGGCGGCTTTTCCCCCGCCTGATTTTGCCTATTTTCACCGGATGCAAAGCATCCGGAATGGCGGCTTTCAGCCGCCGTGCCCGAAAGCGACAGAAGTGTACGTTCGTTTGGTT
>JAUNMW010000239.1 GCA_030537395.1 Clostridia bacterium
TTGCGACGATTGAGCTTGCGGATACTCACCGCCCTGGCGCAGGTCTGGGGGCGCGTAGCCCCCAGCGTCCCCCGCTATTGGATGTCAACTTGAATTTTATCCTTGAGAACAAGACTGTTAAGCGTTTAAAAGAGGAACGTTTGTGAAGCGCTTCGATTCCGTCATGATCACAATTCCTGTAAAATCGCTTTCGCGTCCTTCAAGGGCTCCACATAGCCCTCCAGCATTTTGGCTTTGGCGGCCAGGCCCCGGGAGCGGGGGTTGATGTAGATTTTGCATTTCATACGTCCGTTCCGGGCCTCCTGGATCAGATTCAGGGCGGCGGAATTGCCGCCGAAGGCCAGAAGGGCGGAAGGCATGCGCTTGAAGATTTCATACGCGAAGCTTTTGTACAGCCCCATGCCGGAGCTTTCGATGGACACCAGCACGCCCACGCCCGCTTCCCTGATCCGTTTTCTTTCCGCCCGGGTGATGCGGCTGGGCACGATGGCGAACACCTGGAAGCGGCCCGCGGCCTTCCGTACCAGGTACCCTTCCTGACCGGTCAGCGTATGGCCCACCACGAAGAACGCCTTTTCCGGGTCGGCAGCATCCAGCAGTTCATCCAGGAACGCCTTGTCCTCCTCCCGCAGCTGGGTGCGGCGCTGGCTGCTGTTGAAGCTGCCGCCGCAGATCACGATGGGGAGCATATCCGGGGGAAGGACAGCCAATTGTTCCTTCAAGCCTTCCTCCGTGCTGATTTTGCCGCCCTCCTGCCAAAGGGGACGGGGCGGACGTTCCGTGCTGTCGGGCTGTTCCAGGTAGAAACGCTCCACATCGCCCCGGGGACACAGAGAACGGAAAGCCTCCGTTTTCTCTTCAAACATCCGCAGGCTGGCTTCCAAAATATCGTCCTCCGCCGCCCGCATGCGGCAAAGTTCCTGAAAATTCAGGCCCAGCAGCTTTTCCAGGCTCAGCTCTTCATCAATGGAATTGGTGCCGTACAGGGCCCCGCCGTCGGTGCCCTGGATGCAGCGCACGCCCGCTTTCAGGTATTGCCTGAGGGGATGGCGTTCCAGGCTGCTCAGGTTGTTTAAGCGCACGTTGGAGGTGATCTGAAATTCCAGGGTCACCCCGTACCTGCGCATATCCTCCAGCAGCTTTTTCCCTTTGGCGCTGCGCAAATCGCAGGTGTACAGGCCGTGGCCGATGCGAAGCGGCGGCATTTGCTGCCCGGGGGAAAGGGCCTCCGCCACGCAGCGAATGCTGTTGGCCACGTTGTCCCGCAGGCTGTCGTTTTCCCCGGCGTGAATGCGGATCACGAATCCGGGATGCTGCCCGGCGATTTCCGCCAGCTCCTTGATCACGCTGCGCAATTCCAGAATATCGTTGATTTCCTCGCCGATAATGTCGCTGCCCGCCACATAGGGGTCTCCCGCGATGGCGCGCAGGCAGCGCAGATTTTCCGCCAAGTAATCGTTAGGGGTCGCCTGATCCCGCACGATGGTGAGCGGAATGCGCCGGATGCCCGCCAAAAAGCGCAGCAGCACGCCCGTTTCCCGGGTGACGGCGGGCATGATTTCATGAATCTGCCGAAGCTTCACCGGGTATTCGGCCCGGTTCAGCAGGGAGGTATCGGATATTTCCGCGTACTGGATGCCCCGTTTCTGGTACTCACGGGCGATCCATAAAAGCAGGTCCTGATACAGGGTGTTCTGCCGATAGCGGCCATCCTCCCGGTCCCGGCACATTTTTTGGGCGTAGGCGTACACCTCCCGGTCCGGGATGCCGTCGATATTGATGCCGCTGAAGGGATTTTCCGCCTGCGCCCCCTTGGTGAACACATACCGGTACAGATACACCCTTTCCAGATCGGCAAACACTGCCTGGCCATCCTTGGGAATGGTCAGGGAATTGCGGATTTTTTCTATGTTCTCCGCCGCGTCGCCGGGGTTGCCCAAAATGAGATCGGCAAAATTGATGAACGTGAAATCATCAATGCGCCGCTCCCGGCGATGTCCCGAAAGGGACCCCAGCTCCAGCTTCTTTTCCGCTTCCGCCCTGCTGGCTTCCAGCCGGGCTGATTGCTCCTTCGTACAGCGCAGCTCCAGTTTTTTGATGTAATAATAGGGATAGCGGATCTGGTGCACGATGCCCAGGGCGATCAGCGCATCCGGGGGCAGATTGCCGTTCATGTGGGTGTGCAAATCGGTGCGGAATTTGCATTCGCTGCGGATATAGGTTTTTACAATGGTTTTTTCCACGCCCAGCCGGTAATCCTTGGTTTGGCTCATGAGCGTTTTGGAAATGGCGGGGATGGAGGCCTTCAGCTCCACCCGGCCGTCCGGATAGATGTTGGCGATTTTTGTGTTCCCCAGCCGCAGGATGTACATGCGCCGGTTGTCCCCGTCGAAATAGCAGGGCACTTCGTTCCGGATCACCTTCAGGCCGTTTTCGTCTTCCGCCGTTTCCAGTCCGCACAGCCTGGCCAGATTGGTGATCAGGTTGCCGGTATGATGATTGGGCGTGCGGATCACGTGGTACAGGCGTTCCCCTTCCATGTAAAGATCCACCACAATGTCCTTTTCCCGGTCCAGATAAAACTGCTGAAAAAAGATCATGCCGCTTCGTCCCCTTCTTCCCTGGCAGCCACAGATTGTTTTCTCTGTCAATGTACCATAAACCGCCCGGAAATACAAGAGAAAAGGCGGTTTTGGGCAAGAAGGGCTTTATAAGAGTTCAGATGGAATAGTCGATGATGAAAACGGAACGATAGCGCGTTCGCGTTTTTCAGCGTTTTCACGAAAGATGATGTGATCTTCACTCTCAGCTCTCAACTTTTTTCAGTAGCTTCCCTGTTTTCGTTTTCAAATTTCCTATTCCTCCGCCATTGCTTCCCCCGGGGCTTTTTGTTATAATAAGGAAAAACGGAACGGCGAAGGAGGCTTCCGGCATGAACGCATACGGTACCTATTTTCAGAACGATCCCCAGCGCCCGCTGGTATACGGCAAAGTCAATTTGATCAATCCGCCCCGGCAGCGGCTACGGGGGGAGCCCTTGAAGGAGGGCATTTTGGTGCATCCGGTGATCGTGGGCTTCTGCGGCACGGATCATGAGCTGATGGAAATGGGCCGCAGGGGACAGCTGAGCCCCAAATTTCCCGCCGGGCAGAACCGGCTGATCAACGGCCATGAGGGCGTGGTGTGGGTGCCGGAGCAGAACCGGTTCGCCATCGTGCTCATCCGGGGCGGGGACAGCATCGACCCCACCCGGTACACGGAGGATGAAAGCTATTTTGAATACGGCTGCGATCAGGCGGACGGACTGTTCTGCGACAGTATGTATGTGAACCCGGATATGCTGCTTTCCATCCCGGAGGGTTACGCCCAGGACGGAAAGCTGGCCCTGTCCTTCGCCAAGAAAATGGTGTTCCCGGACCCCTTCGCCTGCATGCTGTTCCAGTTGGAGCGGATGGAGGATTTAGGCAGCGCTCATTGGTTCCGGCAGACGGCCCGCCGCCGGAAATGCGATCTGGAAACCGCCCGGCAGTACGCCGCCGATGAAATTTTTGAACGCACCGTGATTTTTGGCCTGGGCACCACCGGCATGTTCGTGGGGGATGTCATCCGCCAGGCCCACCCCAATGCCAACATCTATTTTGTCGGCCGCAGCCCGGCGGACAGCCACAAGGTACAATTCGCTCTGGAAACCGCCAAAGCTCAGTATGTGCAGAATACTTATGCCGATCCCGCCGACTGCGCTCAAGCCATCCGCGCCGCCATGGGCGGTCGGGCCACCTGCTTTATCGGCGTCAGCGGAACCAACGTGGAGCATGAAATCGCCTTTAAGCACAAAGTTCTGGGCTGCAACGGCATTTACAATTCTTTCTCCCTGGGCCCCAAAATCACTTTCGACACCATGCCCTTCGGCTTTGAAAACCATCTGATTTTCGGCTCCATCAATTTCCGGCAGGATCACATGGAAAAAGCTATCGATATGCTGGCCCGGAGCCGGTACAACGAGATCGTGGAGCTGATTGACAAAGAAGAATTCATTGCCGACCCCATCGCGGCTTACGAAAACAAAATCTACTGCAAAGGCGCGCCAATGAAAACTGCGGTGATTTGGAACAAAGAGCACATAAATATGGCGGAATAAAGAGCTAATAAAAATAAGAAAAGGAGTTGAGAGTTAAGAGTTGAGATATATTTTGTTGATACATTTATAATCGCTGGATTTACTGAGAAAGAAAAAACGACTATATAAATCTCAACTCTCAACTCTTAACTCCTAACTCTCTCGCTGACTTAAGCGTTTTTCAAATGGACGCCTGAATAAAGAAGGTGAAATGATGATCGACGCGCACCTGCATCTGTGGGAAAAGCAAGCGGGACGGGTGAACGGCCTGCCGGTGTACGATCTGGGCGGGGGCCTGAGTCAGTTCGGCGCGGAAGTAAGGCAAATGCTGCCGCCCTATATGACCGACGGGGTAAACAGCGCGGAACGGCTGCTGGCCAACATGAATTTTGCCCAGGTGGCCGGGGCCGTGGTGACCCAGGAATACATTGACGGGAACCAGGACGCCTATCTGCGGAAGGTTCGGGCTGCGTACCCGGATCGGTTCCGGGTGACGGCGCTGTATGAAGAATCGGGGGTGCCGGACACGAAAGGCGTGGACGGCATCAAGATTTGCGGCGGGCGGCTGCAAAACCCCGATCTGACCGCCTGCGAAGCGGTGTTCGCTCACGCGGAAAAAGAAGATTTATTTGTTGCCGTCGATATGGCGGACGGGGATGCGCAAACCGCGTCCTTGGGGGAAATGGCCCGGCAGCACCCGAATCTTCGCATTGCCATCGGCCATTTCGGCATGGTCACCCGGCCCCGCTGGCAGGAGCAGATCAAGCTGGCCCGGCTGCCCAACGTGTTCATCGAATCCGGCGGCATTACCTGGCTGTTCAACAGCGAATTTTATCCCTACCCCTCCGCTGTGCGCGCCATCCTGGAGGCCCGGGACCTTTGCGGCATGGAAAAGCTCATGTGGGGCTCGGATTACCCCCGCACCATGACCGTGATCACCTACCGCATGAGCTGGGATTTCGCGGACAAATCCCCCCTGCTGACAGAAGAAGAAAAACGCCTCTTCTTCCACGACAACGCTTCCGCCTTTTATCGTTTTTCCAATCTGCCTGATATGCCCTATGTGCATCATATGGCGGAGTAGGAAGAAACTTATTGCGCCCTTTAAATTACTTAGTTAGTCCCGACTAAGGGGTACGCTGGGGGCTGCGCGCCCCCAGACCTGCGCCAGGGGACTTCG
>JAUNMW010000240.1 GCA_030537395.1 Clostridia bacterium
CTGGATCCCATGGCGGGGGTGGACATTCGCACAGTCAAGGAGCAATACGGGCGTCAGCTGGCTCTGTGCGGCAATGTACATTGCGCCGCGATGCAGACGGGCACCGAGCAGGATGTGATCGCTTCGGCGGAATACTGCCTGAAATACGGCAAACCCGGTGGCGGATACATTTATTGCACCAGCAACATTCCCTTCAAGGGCCTGCCCCTGGAACGGTATCAGCTGGTGCTGGACGTATGGAAAAAATACCGCGACTACGAATAGTTCCAAATCACGCTTCCCTCATGCAAAGAGAATCAGGCTTCTTCCTGAATCAGCATGAGGGAAGCTTTTGTTTTGATTAAATGAAAGCCCTAACGGGCGTTTCCTTCTTGTCTATCTCCACAATTTACTTTCAGCCAACTCAGACTCCAATCATACGGCCTGGGGTAATATTGGGAAAATGCTTTCCGGACTTCGCTGAGCGCTTGCGTCCGGATGTGTTCATCGCTGATTCTTTCAAGCTCGGGCAGCACATCCGGAGAAAGGGCGGAAAGATAAGCGATATCCAGCTGCGTAAGCATCCCACGGTTGAAACTGTTTACCTGATACCGCGCGACCATGCGATCTATATTTCCCCAATTAAGCGCGATCCATGTGCATAGTGCCAGAACCGTCAGGACCGGACAGATCGAAACGGTCGGTCGAACGCACTTGACAACGCTGGCTGTCAGCGCCACAAGAATCATAAGCATGCCCCACAGTGTAACCACGCGAAGAATGCTGAGCCCAAACGCCTGAATATAGAGCTTCATGCGCAAGAATGCGGAATAATCGATGATCACCGTCAGCAGCGCTGTCATGGCGCACAGGAATCGAACTGGCCTGCTTTCTTTTCCGAGCGAAAGAAAGGGAAAAATCAGCAGCAGCGTTAAAAAGGCCAGCGCTGCCAGTTGGAAAAAGCCGCTGCGGGCATATTCCGCATAGCCGGTTTCCTGTATGATTTTTTCCGCGCCCCAAAACAAGTATTTGAACTGCACATACACGAACAGCGCATATACTGTTCCCACCATGATAAGCACCGTGACCAGAACGACGGAAGAAGCGTGATATGTTTTCTTTTCCGACGGCTGAAAAGGCTTCCCCGCAGCGGCGCATAAGAATGAAAACAGGCACATTCCCAACGCCAGCGTGCAAAGCATACGGATCAAATAATCCCCGTTGATCTGATCCATGGATTGAAAACAGCTTTGCACAATGGAACCGAAATAGGCGTCTGCGCTGGAAAGCAGACAAATTGCGATCGCTGCTGCGGGAAAACCTATAATCAAACCTATGGCGATATGAGAGAAATAACGTCTGTATTTTTGGACTTTGATATGCTTCATGGCTTGGAAGGGAAGCAGCCAATGAATGAAATGGGATGGGAAAAAGCGCTTTAATCCCATTCGTAGTCCCGAGGCGGACAAGGCGGGAAAAGGGTTGACCCCGGAAAGCGAGAACAAAGAAGAAGCGGTTGCCAGAAAATAAACCGGCATATTCATCCACCGCATACTTTCATCGCTGAAAACAGCATAGCATGCGCCCAAAAGCAGCGCGGCGCACAGTAGGAAAACGCCGCCTGGATTTCCCTTGATATACAGTTTTCTTTTGCTCTTTGCCGCAAATAAAGAAACCGCTATGAAAATCCATTGCGAGATCGTCCATCCGATACCGGGGAAATGGCACTTTTCGGCAAAAAAACAGGGAAAATGCGCAAAAAAATAACACCCGGCAATTAACAAGGCCATGATCAGGAACATCCATTCCCATTTTCCCCAACCAGGAGCATCTGGCTGAGGAACCATATTTTGCTCCAGTCCTTCATTTACCACGATAAGAACCTCCTTCAAAAATGCGATTCGTAATAAAAGAAGCAAGGACAAATCCGCTCGGTGTAGTAAGCGTTGTCTCCTTTTCGATCGCCCCTGATTTCCTCCCAAGCCCAGCCTTTGCCTTCCTTCAAAAGTGCACTGCCATATGTCATATGCTCAATATCATAGGGCGTATCACTGGGACTGTAATAGAAACCGTAATAGGAAGTAGCGGGACCAAACCCGTCTCCGCCGCAATAGAAACCGATGCAGCCGTTCTTTTCGACGCTGATATCCTTGATCCCATTCCAATCCTTGAGCTGATCGGTTTCTCCGGCCTGAATGCATGCTTCGATCCTGTCTATGTTTGCAGAAACTAAATCAGCAATCTGCTGTTGGTTTAAATGATCGCTTCCCAAATGAACCAAGAGGATGAACACTCCGATGAGAAGCGTTTGCAGCAGCACCAGACCGGAGAAAATGCCAATGAGTATTTTAAACGCTTTATTCATCTTCGCCTTCATTCTCTCCGGGCTCGTAGATCAGAATATCTCCCGGCTGACAGTTCAGCGCTTTGCAGATGGCGTCCAGCGTGGAAAAGCGAACGGCCTTTGCCTTTCCGTTTTTCAGGATGGAAAGGTTGGCCATGGTGATGCCAACCCGATTGCTTAACTCCGTCATACTCATTTTCCGACGGGCAAGCATCACGTCCAGATCAATGCGAATCACATCCATCCCTCCTTACACGGTCAGGTCGTTTTCTTCCTTCAGCTTCACGGCCCGGGAAAGCAAGCGTCCCAACGCCCAGGCCAGAATGCCTAAAGCAAAGCTGGCCGCAGCCGCAAGCAGGAAGATCAGAAAAACGGGCCCGATGGCAATGCCCCAAATGAGCCCGGGCAAGAAAGAAAGCAAAACCCAAAGGCTGCCGGCAATATTCATACACAGCGCGATTCGGCTTAGTCCAAGAGCGTTTTGAGCGCAGAAGGATTGATCCTGCCCAATGCGCACGCAAACCCGGAAATACTCCGCCATGGCAGCGCAATAGAATGCTGCAATGATCCACAAGTAAATAAGCCCCGGCCAGAACAGAAAAGCCAGTTCCGGATACATGGTACGGCATTCATTTGCCACCAGCGGCGCGTAAAGCAAGAACAGTCCTGCGCCTCCAAGTGTTGCCAGCATTCCAGCGCCAATCAGTAAACCAGATACCTTGCGATGTTCCATATCAATCGCCTCCTTGCGGATAGTATAATGCAAGGAAACTCATTTGTCAACAAAAATATATCGAAAAACGATAAAATTATATTGAATATAGAAAGCGACGAACAAAACAAAAAGAAAAAGCAAAAAAGTTCATAAAAGTACACAAAGGGGGGTTGACATTTATTCCTTCTCCCGGTATACTGATAATGAAAATAAAGAAGAAAGGAGGCCGCGGAAATGATCAATGTAAATCGTGTACAGCTCTTGGTTGCACTTGGGAAGGGTATTTTTGCGCATTTTTGCGGCCGACTGCGTTCTGCATAGCCTTATCAGGCCATGAAGGCGGAACGATACAGGTCATCGGCTGCAAGAGTCGATGGCCTTTTTCTTATGATGATCTTACAACGGAGGAAAAAGCAAATGGAACCTCGTAAGCCCCGTCTGATGGGGAAGCTGATCAAAGAGAACAAATGGTATTTTATTGCGGCGCTGATCTGCACGGTGTTTACTGTGGTGATCGAATTCATTACGCCTATTCTTTTTGCTGAAACAACGGATTATTATCTGCTGGGCGGGGATAGCCGCATGCCGGCGTTCATCAATGCCTGGCTGGATGGTTTGGGCGGCCGGGAGTTCATGGTCCGGAATCTGTGGATTGCCGGCTTGGCCTTGGTGGGGCTGAATGTGCTCAATGGTGTGTTCGGCTTCATTAAAGGCCGCACCCAGGCAATTGCAGGTGAAAACGTATCGCTGACACTGCGGGAAAAGCTGTACAGCCATATCCAAAAGCTGCCGTTTTCCTATCACGTAAAGGCGGAAACTGGCGATTTGGTGCAGCGTTGTACTTCGGACGTGGAAACGGTGCGGCGCTTCCTGTCCATGCAGTTGATGCAGGTGGTCAACGCTGTTTTGATGATCACTATCGCGCTGTTTTATATGTTCAGCGAAAACGTAAAAATCACCCTGATCAGCATGATCATGATCCCGGGGCTGTTTCTGTTCGCCTGGCTGTTTTTCCGGTGGGTGATCAAAAATTTCCGGCTTTCCGATGAAGCAGAGGGAAAAATGAGCGCCGTTTTGCAGGAAAACCTGACTGGCGTTCGGGTGGTTCGCGCTTTCGGACAGCAGGAATATGAAGTGGAGAAATTTGAAAAGGTATCGGAAGATTTCCGAAAGAAAACATTCAAGCTTTGCAATTTGCTGGCGGTTTATTGGGCTACCAGTGATGCCATGAGCATGCTGCAATCCATGCTGACGCTGCTGACGTGCGTATTTTTCGCCGTTCGGGGAGAAATCACGGTGGGCACCCTGATCATTTTCACCAGCTACATTTGGAAGCTTCTGTGGCCCATTCGTCAGCTGGGACGTATTCTGTCGGACGCCGGAAAAAGCAAGGTGGCCCTGGACCGCATTCAGGAAGTCCTGGGCGCACCGGAGGAACCGGCAGAGCCTGATGCAGTGAAGCCTTCTTTAAAGGGCGACATCGTGTTTGATCATGTTACCTTCGGTTATGACGAAGGCCGGGATATATTAAAGAATATCAGCTTTACTATTCCCAAAGGGAAAACGGTTGCGATCCTGGGAGCTACCGGCAGCGGAAAATCCACCGTGGTGCATTTGATCCAGCGGCTGTTTGACGTAAAGCAGGGCGAAATCCGTATCGGAGGAACGCCAATCAACCAAATCGATCGGTACTATCTGCGTTCCAAAGTGGGATTGGTTTTGCAGGAGCCATTTCTGTTTTCCAAAACACTGAAAGAAAATGTGGCGATTGCCAGGCGGAACGCAACGGAGGAAGAAATTGATCGAGCGGTAGCCGACGCCGCGGCCAAGGAATTTATCCTGGACAGTGATAAGGGGTATGATACCCTGGTGGGCGAGCGGGGCGTCACTTTGTCCGGCGGACAGAAGCAAAGAATCGCCATCGCAAGAACCCTGATGAAGGATAACGATATTCTGATTTTTGATGATTCCCTGTCGGCTGTGGACACAGAAACGGATGCCCAAATCCGCTCCGCGCTGAAAAAACGCAGCAAGGATACCACCACCATTATCATCAGCCACCGGATTGTAACGCTGTCTCAGGCGGACTGGATTTTGGTAATGGAGGACGGACAGATTACGCAGCAGGGAACGCACGAGGATCTGATCCATTCCGGGGGACTGTACAGCAAAATTTTCAATATTCAATCCGCCCTGGAGGAAGAGTTCAAGGAGGAAAACAAAGGTTATGCAGCAGTTTGA
>JAUNMW010000241.1 GCA_030537395.1 Clostridia bacterium
GCAGATCTGCTCAATGTAGAGATTCCGGTCGTTCTCCTGAATCCATTGGGGATGCCGGGACAGCCAGGGTGCCAGGGTATCGTTGGTTTTGTCCGCCAGGGCCAGGCTGCCTCCCCTGGCGATATCGGAAATCAGCCACAGATCCTTCCCCTGTGCAAACCCCTCTTCCGCTTCCTCCGCCAGGGCAATGGTTCGGCTGTCTCCGGGGGCCAGGTAGTGGAAGAACACGTGGCAGGCCCCGCCGCAGATCATGCCAAGCTTCTGCACATCATCCTTGGTCAGGGTAAAGCTGTGATCCCGGGAGCGTTTTTCCCGCAGCACTTCTCCGGCGATTTCCTGGGAACGGTATTCCACCGCTCCGCCGCCAATGGTGCCGCAAATTCGGCCCTGTTGTCCCACCAGCATTCTGGCTCCGGCTCCCCGGGGGGTGGCGCCGGAGGAGGCGATTACCGTGACCAGGACCAGGTCCTCTCCCGCCAGCAGGCGCCGGCGTATGGTTTTCATCATTTCACGCATGGTTTCTCCTCCATCTTCCCTTCCGGCACGCCTGATAAATAGACTGTGCAGAATGCCGGAGCAGCTTTTCATTACAATATTACCCTCATAATACTACTTTTTGGGCAAAAAGTAAATACGGCTTCAGATTATCGGCATGAATAATCAGACTGAGAAATTGTTGTTCGAAGCACTGGGCATTTCACCCCAGTGGCGCACCGTCCCGGTGCGCCACTGTCCGCCGCGACTCGCGGCCAAATTACAATTTCTCAATGTACTTCCACCGCATTAAGGCAAAAAAGCATCGCTTTTCGCTGTCCCATATGCTATGATATACCCAATCACCAATTCACCCAGGAGGAACAGCCATGCCGAAAAGCACATTGATCGCAGACACCACCATGGAGGAACGAATGGAAATCATCCGCAAATGGATCCCGGAGGACGAGGGAATGGACGGATGCGACATCGACCTCTGGGATTTCTATGACGATTACATCAAAGGCAAGAAAGAAATCTCGGAATGCAACGCCGCGTTTCACGGATATTTGAACACCCCGTAAAGCACGCCTGCTCCCGTGCCCCTCAGCAGGCCAGATAGATATAGTCGAAGGGATTCAGCTTGGCCCGCTCCAGCACTTCCACCCGTTCGTCCGGGTCCATTTTCCGCAGCTCGTCCTCATTCAACCCCGCCCGGCGCAGCTGATTGCGAAAGGGCTTCACTTGGGCATCCAGCATCCGCTCCGGCGTATTCCCCCAAAAGAAGTTTCTCAAAAACCTGATCTTCATAAACTTTCCTCCTGTTTTTTGTTGTGCCTTTATTGTAAGGCCATTACAGTCCAAAAAAACGGACAGAATCAGGTCCCATGAAAATTGCCCGCTCCGAATCCCACGGAACGGGCAATTTATTGATGCCGTGAGGAAGGGAAAATCATATCCCAACCAGCTTCCTGACGGTATTGGCTGTTCTGATGGTCAGTTTCCGGCCGATCTCCACGCCGGCGGTTTTGGCCCACCAGTTGCATTTTTGATACTTTTCCCGGTCAAAGGGCCAGGAGATCACATCCCTGACATTTTACCGGAAACATCGTTAAGGACGATGTCTGCCGTCAACCGGAAATGGCTGTCATGGTAGTCATCGTACGCTTCCTCATCGTTCATGACCCCAGCGAACTGCAAAAGGCCGTCCGCCGTAGCGATCCGGTACGGGTTTTCCTGCGTACCATCGCCCGCGAGAGTGAATTCAATTCCTTCCGCGTATGCTGTCGAGCAGAGCACAATGCAGAGCGTCAGCAGAGTGATCCAAAATTTTTCAGCAATTCGTATCCCTCATCCCCTGGCGTTTGCCACCATGTCCGGCAGGAACAGATCATAGTTCTTGTTTCTCAGCACATAGGTCTGATCCGCTACGATGAAAAATTCCTTCTTGTTTTGAAGTCCACATCTGGATACGGCGGCCAGCGGAATTTCCAGCCAGGGCTTGGGGCCTGCGCCGGAGGCAGCCTTTACGCCCTCTGCGATGATCGAACCCACGAGTCCGCCGCCCATTCTGGCCACCATGCCCGCATTCTTCGAAGCGGCGCTCTCCCGGTAGAAAAGGATGCGCTGGTTCGTCACTTCCATGTGATAGGCAAATTTCCCGCCGTTCGGCTGCAGCAATACGATTTCGTGCCTGCCGCGGACACTCTGTTCACCAGGGCGCATTTCCCACTTCTTCATGGATTCATCCGCATAGCGCACCTGCGAAAGGCCCGCACTGGACGGCGCAGGGGTTGGCGTGGCAGAGGAGTGGGGCATATTCATTCGCTGACCGCAGTTTGAGCAAAACTGGCTGCCCGCGGGGTTTGGCCCACCGCAATGGGGGCAATACATCCGTTCAGGCTTGGACTGTGCCGGAGTCGGCGTGGACACAGGCGGAACAGTTGCAGCTTTGGGCTGCACCGACGCAGCAGGCTCGCGCATGACGAAGCCGTTGCCCTCCACCGGTTCCGGGATATCCGGCTTCTGACTCTGCAGCTCCTGCAATTTGCGCTGCAGCTCCGCGATTTCCCGCTGGCGCTTTCTCTCCTGCTCAATCTTTTCCTGCCGCAGCCGCTCTTTTTCAAGCAGTGCCTGCTCCGCTTCTTCCTTGCGCTTTTTCTCCAGCAGAATGTTGGCCCGCATGATCACTTTGTCCAATTCATCTGCCTTCAGTTCATTCAGAATTCCCAGAATCTCATTCATCGGACTTTATCCCCCATTGTATTCCCGTGTCAGCTCCCGGATTTTCTGTTCATATTCCGCTTGCGTCAGCAAACCGCATTCCAGCAAATCCTTACAGGCTTGAATCTGCTCCTGGATATTCTGCCCGTTTGCCTTTGGAGCCGGCTCCGGCTGCTTCGGCGGTTCGGATGCGGTATACCGGGGAGCGGACTGAGGCTGCGCAGGCGGCGCATACGGCGGGTTCGGCTGAGCATACGTCTCCTGCCGGGAAAAACCTGCAGGCCGGCAACTGATGCGCCGGAAGCAGAAGGCAGAGAAAAACACAGCGGCAATCACGAAAAGGTGGGCTGCGGCGTCCAAAACCTCCCGGGGAATTTTCTTGAGTCCTATCCATTGCGGATTGAACACCCTCCTGCAGGCAATCAGAACGTTGCTGTCGGCGACCAACTTTGTATAGGCCAAAACCAAAATAATCCCGGGGATGATCCAGAGGTACCGAACGATGCCCCCAAGATGCTTTTTGATTTTGCGCATGGAAAACAGCGCAAAAAGAAACATCACGAAATAGCCGATCGCTCTGAACATCGGTTCCGAAGACCATTGGAACAGCGTGTTGGAATCATTCGAAAGCCAGGCGTAATCACGCCATTTGGTCAGAAATACATCAACGCTGCCCAATGTCAAGCCCAAAAATCCAAGCACAAACAGCACAGATACTTCCTGAATCTGCTTTGTTCTGAAAGCCGCAATCAGCATCAGCAGCCCCATGGCGATCAGCATCACATTTTCGCTGTTTAGCAGAGAATTTCCGCCCAGCGTGAAATAGCTGCGACTTTTACAGGCCCAGAATTCCACCAAAGCGCCCAGCAGAAAGAATACTCCGGCAAAGATGGTGCTCTTGTTCACAGACCTGCCCGGCGCGGCGGGAACAGCAGGCGACCCATAGGCCGCCGAAGAGGAAGCAGAATACGCCCCACGGGCGGTCTGCTGCTGCGCATAGCCTGCCGCGGAAGCCGAGGCATTGGCAGCAGCAGTCTGCCGCGTCTTTTTCCGTTTCCGTTCCGCTTTTTTTGCGCTGATGAAGCTTCCCAGCCACATCATGCCCAAGCCTATGGCGATCACCGGAACCGCAATGAGAAGGTTATCAATACTGAAATCGTCGATCAGCATGAAAACACCCATGGCTGCGAAACCTGTTCCAAATATACTGCAAAACGATGCCAAAATGGAGTTTTTATAAATAACAAAGCGCATATTGCTGCTCCTTATTTCACGGTAATACGATTCAGACCCATCGTTTGCGTATCTTCATACGTCAGCTTAAAGCTGGCGGAAACCTGTAGGGTATCCAAAACGCGGTTGATATCGGTATCCGCAGCGCCGCTGGCAATATCGGCAAACATCGCCAAACGAATCGTTTCCTTCGTTGTCTCACTGGGAAATACAATCAGGCCGCCTTCATACAGATATACATCGCTATCCGTGTATGCAACAATATATCGAATCACCGGGAACCCGTCGACCTCCGTTTTTCTGTAATCGATCATCTCGGCGCTGCCATAGGAATTCCTGAACGATTCCAGCAGACTGGCTTCGGTGCTTGCATCGTAAGAAACGCCCATGACTTCATTCTGCTTGTAAGCAGCCAGTAAGCATGTACTGTCTTCGGAAATCAGCCAGTCCCGCTCGTCGCCTTCCCCCGGCAAAAGAGAATACCCCGGCGCAGTCAGCTTCGTGATGCCATATTGCAGAACGCCGTCCTGATAGAGTCCGCCATACATACAGGAGGACATGTCGACGGTTACGTCCCTGGTCACTTCAATGACCCCCTGGGATTGCTGGGGAGTACTGACAGGCTTATCCTTATTGGTGAGCACATTCTCCGTGATGGCTCTCGCACCGAAATAGACAACCAGTGCGACAAGGATGGTCACAATGGTGCTGCCTGCTTTACCCTTCTTCTTCACGGGCTTCTCCCGCGGCACTTCACGCGATGCAGATGCAGTTTGCTGCCGCGCAGCGTTCACCGGTGCTCCGCAATAATTGCAAAATTTAGCCTGATCCGAAATTTCTTTTCCACAATTTTGACAAAACATGTTCTTTCCCCCTGTTGCTTCTTGGCGGATACAAACGCAGGAATCATTTGCCATTCCTGAAGGTTTGAATAGACAGCATCCACAAAACGCCTGATCCACCATGTATTGCCTCTCGTTCTTCATTATACAGCACATAGAAAGAAAAGTCTACAAATAAAACCGGATTTAGCCACAGTATCACTTTGTCAGAATTGTTTTTAGATCGGCGGGTGATGTGTACAGCGCATCCGGATCATATACAGCGTACCATGCAATCAAACACTCATGTATCATTGCTTGGCGGGAGGCTAAGGCAACACCGCATAATGGGGCAAAGTGCCCGCCAAAGCCCGCAGCTCCCATTCTGCGGTGTTGCCCTAATAGCCTCCCACTGCAATAGCGTGTACAAAAAAAAGCCCCACCGATTGGTGAGACTTTTATTATGTTGGCATTACCTATCTTCCCGGCAAGTCGCCCTGCAAGTATTGTCGGCGC
>JAUNMW010000016.1:0-26154 GCA_030537395.1 Clostridia bacterium
GAGGCTGCGGACAACAGGCCCTGGCGCAGGTCTGGGGGCGCGCAGCCCCCAGCGTTCCCTTTGCGAGCAATATTATGAACCACTGCTTACGCAGGAAACACCCGTTTTATCTCACGTAGGAGGAATCTATGGAAAAAGAAAACCAGCGCCTATCCTGGGGCGCGGTGCTGTGCGTGCTGCTGGCCTCGATGTGCTTCAGCACCGGCGGATTGTTTATCAAGCTGATCCCCTGGTCGGCGCTGGCGATCAACGGGGCCCGGAACCTGATCGGCGCGGCGGTGATCGGCGTGTATCTGCTGCTGACCCGTCACAAGCTCGTTTTCAACAAAACGGTGTTCATCGGCGCGCTGTCCATGATCGGCGTGACCACGCTGTTTGCCATCTCCAATAAGCTGACCACCGCCGCCAACGCCATCGTGCTGCAGTTCACCGCGCCGGTGTTCGTGATCCTGTTCATGGCGCTGCTGTTTCATGTGAAGCCCCGCCAGGCCGATGTGATCACCTGCGCGGCGGTGCTGCTGGGGGTGGTGCTGTTCTTTGTGGATGGCATTCAGGCGGGCAATCTGCTGGGAAATATCACCGCGGTGCTGTCCGGCATCTGCTATGCCGGGGTGTTCATGATGAACATGGGGGATCAGGCCGACGCCATTTCTTCCTGCTTTCTGGGCCAATTGGCCGCGGGCGTGATCTTTACCCCGCTGTGCTTTGGAGAACAGGATTTTTCCGCGCCTACCCTGCTTTCCGTTCTGGCCCTGGGCGTGATCCAGGTGGGCGGGGCCTATATCCTGTTTTCCCTTGGCATCAAGCGCACACCCGCCATTACAGCCAGCCTGATCACCGGTCTGGAGCCCATTCTCAATCCCTTGTGGGTGGCGCTTTTCTATGGGGAAACGGTTTCCACCCTGGCCCTGGCAGGCGCGGTGATCGTGGTAGGCTCCATTGTGCTGTACAATGTATGGATCGCGAAGGCGGGAGGAAGCGCCCATGCGGGATGAAACGGAGCTGCATATCCGGGGCCTGCGGATCGATTGGGACAGGATCGCCCCGGACAGCTATCTGCGAAATATTGAAGCTCTTTCCGGGGTGAATACGCTGACCTTCCACAAGCCCGTCACCTTTTTCGTGGGGGAAAACGGCAGCGGAAAATCCACCCTGCTGGAGGCGATTGCCATCGCTTACGGCTTTAACCCGGAGGGGGGCACCCGCAATTATCATTTTTCCACCTTTGATTCCCATTCCGAGCTGTGCGATGCCCTGACCCTGACCAAGGGTATCTATCGGCCCGGTTGGGGCTATTTCCTGCGGGCGGAAAGCTTTTATAACGTGGCGACTGCTGATGATGAATACGGCAAAGGGCCCGGGGGCGTGCCTCATCATTTTCATGAAAAGTCCCACGGGGAAAGCTTTTTGGCCATGGCCCAGGATAACTTCCGGCAAAACGGCGTGTATCTGCTGGATGAACCGGAAGCCGCCCTGTCGCCTCAGCGGCAATTGACGCTGCTGTATGAGATTTGCGGCTGCGCCCGGGAAGAAGCCCAGTTTATCATCGTCACCCATTCCCCGATCCTGCTGGGCATGCCCGATGCCGAAATCTGGAGCTTTGATGAGGGGCGCATCCATCCCTGCGCCTATGAGGAAACAGACAGCTACCGGATCACGAAAATGTTCATCAACAGCCGGGAGCAGATTTTGAAGCGGCTGCTGGAGCGTGAATGAGCCTGTTTTCAATATATGAAAAACAGCAGTACCCTGGATGCAGATGAAAGAAGGAATGATCAATGGCAAAAATTGAAGAAATTCCTAATGATAAGCAGTTTTTTACAATCGCAGATCTTGTTGGGCAGGGATTGACCATATCCAGAATTGACAAATTTGTTCGAGACGGACGTTTAATCAAGCATGGAAATATTACCATGATTAAGCCATATGAATAATATTGACATTTTTTCACGTAGTTTTTAGATAGGTTAATACTATAGCTATAACTATACCCTCCCAGTTAAATCTGGGGAGTCGGATTCACTTGTTTATGAACTTGAATCCGTGAAACTTGAGTATTGGTAATTAGCTGGATATGGAATAATATGCATTATATTAATTTGTAATGGGTCGCTTTTTACAGGAGGGATTATTGTGAACAAAGTTTATGCTTCTGTAGCTGCCATGCTAAAAGATATTGGATTTATAAAATCCAAATCGAAGAAGAATGCATTTTATCGGGAGTTGAACGATGTTATTGTCTGTTTCTTAATCGATTGCCCTTCCAACTCTATTTATCTTCAATTTGATATTCATCCCCTTTACATTCCTTCAGACCGTGTTTTCTGTTACAGATTTGGAAATAGATTAAATGACATGTTTAGCGAATTATCATATCTCCATAAAGACGATGAGGAGCAAAATGTTAAAATATGGTGCGAATGCGCAAAAGACCATATTCTGAATGATTTATTGCCTTTGGCAGAATCAATATCTGCGGCAGAAGGATTTCGCGATTATCTCCGATTACACAGGAAACAAAGCGACTATAACATTATTAATTGCTCATCCGTTGAACTAAATCGCTTCCTTGTTTACTTACATGCTTACCTTCATCATCGGGTCAAAGCAGCTTTGATTTCAAGCAAGTTTTTTTGTTGCTTATTCAAGAGCCGTTATCCCCCAAAAGGGAAAAAAGAGAAATGTAAAGAAATGATTTCTTTTATCATTACTGATCTGTTCTATGGCAGCCGTAGAGTAAGTTTGATGTTTGAAAAAATGAAAACCGATAACCGTGATTTTTTTAGATAATCAGGAGGAGCACAGGGGACGGTTCTCTGTGTTCTTCAGTCCGGCAAATCTTCAACAATTTCAACGCTTTTTTCGGTAATGAGATTGGCGTATCGGATGCTATCATCCTTCTTTGTGCAGACGAAGGCAATTGATATAATTGCAGGCAGTTCCTAATCCGGGCTGCCTGCTATCATTTTTATATGTATACTTGTGCAGAAAATAAAAAGCTAACTTCTATCGAAATAGAGGTGAAAATCAAAATGATAGCAAAATGGCAATATGGGAGAGTTCTTTCTTCCTCACTAAATGTTCGGAAAGCGCCAAGTTTATCCGCACCCCGCTGGGACGGCGTTTGGCCCATCAATCGAATTGCGCTAATACAGCCCTTATACGCCCATCATAGAAGAGATCGAGGCCAGGAGCAAAATGTGGGATTATCTGATATCAAAAGGGCTGGACGTGACGGTGGAGGGCGTTCACCGGGAACTGGATGACCGCTTGGATGCTCCGGGCTGCCCGTACGCTGTGAAAGAGGGCCATACGCCGGAAGAATATGCGCCGGGAAGATGGAAAGAAGTCGAAGTGTATAATTTAGGGAAAACGCCTTATGTGTGGTGGTACAATTACATGACAGATGATGAAATCGTCCATACGCCTGCCAGCGTGCTGGCAGGGTTCCCTTCCCAAAACCGGTATCGCAGAGTGATATACGGCCTTCATCACGGGGAAGACATATGGATGAAGCAATATAAAAATGAACCGCGCCTTGAAACACCGAAAGCCTGGATCCCTTTATATATCAAGGATTTTTGTGAATTAACGATACCGTATTTTTATCTCAATCAATTCACCAGGCAATCGTTGGTATGCGATGAAAGCATTCAGAACAAAGATTTGCAAATGACGCTTACATGCTCCGATAACGTGGTTTGTAAAGGGGAAGATGCCTCCATCACTCGAAATGGCATCACCTTGAAGCGTGAAGGAGATCTTCTGCTGCCGATCATTGGGCTCGAAAATACATTTGTCGCTTATTCGGAAAAAGGCAGAAACGGCCAATGGCCTATACCCGACGCTTCATTCGACACGGCCGACGTGTATGAAATAACCGAGTTCGGAAACCGTTATTTGTATCGGACAGAGATTCAGAAGAATGAAATCACCCTGCATCTCAAAGAAGGACAAGCATTGATCATCCGTCCCGCGCGAGGATAAAATGCTGCAACACGACCCTGAGCGCTTTCGTATTGTTGTCAAAGGCAAAACTGGTTGAGATATGGGCCAAGTGGTTCAGCGAAGGAACGCAGGCGGTAAGCATCCGTGTAATGATGAGGAAATCTGCCTGGGGCAGATTGTCCGTCCAGCCGGGCCGCGGCAGCGAGCACGGCTGGCATCATAATAAAACAGGATGAAAGGCTCATAGAAGCAAAAGCGTGTTTCGTGCGCAGATACCCAAAAGAAAAGCCGGCGAATCGTCATCCAATACTGGCTCCGGGGAGATGAACCAATTGCAAAATGATGGAACGAACACTTTGTGGTATCGTCGTGAGGCGGCAAACTGGAATGAAGCGCTTCCTCTTGGCAATGGACGGTTAGGCGCTATGATCTATGGCGGTGCGCTGAACGAGCGGATTTCTTTAAACGAAGATACCCTTTGGAGCGGCTATCCGGTATATTACAGCAATCCAAACGCTTTCGCCGCATACAAGGAAGCGCAAGCCCTGGTTAGGCGGGGAGCGTATGAACGCGCTCAGCGTCTGATGGAAGAAAAGTTTACATCGCTTTGGTCCCAGCTTTATCTTCCCTTTGGCGATCTTCATTTGTGCATGCGAAATGACGGGCAGATCACAGATTATTCCCGTTCTCTTGATTTGTCTGCGGCTGTCCACCGAGTGGAATACAGGATGGACGGCGTTCAATATGTGCGCGAAGCTTTCGTAAGCTGCCCTGATCAAGTGCTTGTTTTGCATCTTCGCTGTGATAGGCCGGGAGGTATCAGCTTTGATTTACATCTGGCACCTTCGCTGAAATCTTCCCTGGATATGCGCACCAATGAAATCGAGGTCAGCGGTCATTGCCCCAGCTGCGAATGGGCTTACGGCCAAACGTACGATGCCGACATGTTTATGAAATATGCCGACGATGATGCCCACAAAGGAATGGGGTTTTACGCCGCCCTGCGTGTGCTGCCGGAAGGCGGAAATACGGTACGCGCTGGAGGAGCAATCTCTGTCGCCCATGCAAACAGCGCAACGATCCTGTTCAATATTCGTACCAGCTTCAACGGTTGGAATCATCATCCCGTATTGGAGGGCTGTGAGTATATCGCTCCTTGCAGAAAGGAATTGAAGCGCGCGGAGGAAATGGGCTATTCTCAATTGCTTCAGCGCCATATCCGCGATCATCAGTCCCTTTTCAACCGGGTTTCCTTTACCCTATATGGAGGAGAAGAAAAATTCGCCCCCACCGATATCAGACTTAAAGCACACCAGGCAGGGGCTGAGGATCCTGACCTTTATGCGCTTTACTTCCAATTTGGGCGTTATCTCACCATCGCTTCATCGCGTCCCGGAACCCAGGCGACCAATCTTCAGGGGATATGGAACCCGCTGCTTGTTCCGCCCTGGAATTGCAATTATACCATCAACATTAATACGGAAATGAATTACTGGCCGGTCCTGATGACGAATCTTACTGAATGCTATGAACCGATGCTTCGCTTTATTTCCGAACTGGCGGAAAGCGGCCGCCGCACTGCGTTGGAGTATTATCACGCGCCGGGGCATGTGTCTCATCATAATTCCGATATTTGGCGTATGAGCACGCCGGTGGGGGCCCATAGACAAAACAGCGGTTCCTGGGCTTTATGGCAAATGTCTTCCGGATGGCTGGTTCGGCATTTATGGGAGTATTATGAATATACGCTCGATCAAGATTGGCTTGCCGATACTGGCTGGCCGCTGATCCGCAGCGCCGCAGAATTCTATTTGTCGCAGCTGATGCCGGATCAAGAGGGAGAAATGGTCATATCCCCTGCCACTTCTCCAGAAAACAAATTTATCCGTGATGGAGAAAAGCTGGCATTGGCAGAATCGACCGCTATGTCGCAGGCGATCGTGAGGGATGTTTTGGAAATCTGTGTGCAAGCGTCAAATTTATTGGAATTCCATGAACCGATTGCTCAAGCGGCCAAGGAAATGATCCCGCGTTTGAAGGGCTTCAGCGTGGGAAGCGAAGGGGAACTCATGGAATGGAACGAAGCGTTTTCGGAGGAGGACATCCATCATCGCCACATATCCCATTTGTACGGGCTTTATCCGGGCCGATCCATAGACCCTGATTCCCATTTGGCGGAAGCAAGCAAAATTTCTTTGCAGCGCCGAGGGGATGACGGAACAGGCTGGGCGATAGGATGGCGCATCTGCCAATGGGCACGATTGAAGGATGGAAATCACGCGCTCATGCTGCTGGATCGCCAGCTCCAATGCGCGGATGGCTTTGGCGACCATGAAAAGCATTATCACGGAGGCACCTACATCAATTTATTGGATGCTCATCCGCCGTTTCAAATTGATGGAAACTTCGGCGCCTGTGCTGGTATCGCGGAAATGCTGCTGCAAAGCGAAGCGGATGGAACGTTGCATGTACTGCCTGCGTTGCCTTCCGCCTGGAAGCGCGGACGAATCACCGGTCTGCGCGCTCGGGGCGGAAAAACGGTTGATATTGTTTGGAACAGAGATCAAGTTCAAGTCAGGGAGTATTGATGCATTTCTGTTCTGATCAGAATAAACTATGTTACTCTTCTCACATACCTTCATCTTTTCGCCTGTTCTATATGCTGTATCTTTTCAAATAGTTTCAGCGTTTGAAAACGGATAATTCTGCGGCTTCCGTTTCTCTTTTTCCTGCAAACGCCGCACTGCCAGGAGGAACTTCAATGCTTTATCGCAAAAGCCATGAACCGATGACGGAAGAACTGTTTACCCATCCCGGCAGTGAATACCGGGCTGCGCCATTCTGGGCCTGGAACAGCAAATTAAACAAGGAAGAACTGCTTTGGCAAATGGAACAGTTGAAAAGCATGGGATTTGGCGGCGTGCATATCCATGTGCGCACCGGCTTGGAAACTGAGTATCTTGGACGGGAATTTTTTGACTTGGTGCAGGCATGCATAGACAAAGCCAGACAGGAACATATGCTGATTTGGCTCTATGATGAGGATCGTTGGCCCTCCGGCGCAGCGGGCGGATTGGTCACCAAGGATATTGATTGCCGGGAAAAAACGGTTGTTCTTACGCGTGTCTGCCGTCCCAATGGCTTCCCGATCGCGACTTATGATGTTTCGCTGTCGGAAGATGGCACACTGAAAGAATATAAACGCATCAGCCCGGGCAGCCATGCCGATGGTTTTCCGGTGTATGCTTATCAGGAAACCATGGCAGATTCGCCCTGGTACAATAACCAGGCCTATGTGAATACCCTGGACCCCGAAAGCATCCGCCAGTTTATCCATGTGACCCATGATGCTTATGCCGCGCATGTCGGCCAGTCCTTCGGTGAAGCTGTTCCCGCAATTTTTACCGATGAACCGCATTTCGCCCAGGTTCAATCACTGAATTCTCCAGAAGACACAAGGGATATATCGATTCCATGGACAGATGACTTGCCGAAAAGCTTCCAAAATGCTTATGGAATGGATTTGCTGAATGGTTTGCCGGAACTGCTGTGGGATCTCCCGGACGGGAAACCCTCTCTTTTTCGGTATCGTTTTTTTGATCATGTAACGGAACGGTTCGCCCAGGCTTTTGCAGATCAAATTGGCAAATGGTGCGAGCAGCACGGCTTGATGCTTACGGGGCATTTGCTCGGAGAGGGTTCTGTGCATGGACAAATCGGCGTACTGGGAGAGGCCATGCGTTCCTATAGAAGCTTTCAGATTCCGGGTATTGACATACTGAACGATGCCAGAGAGTATACGACGGCCAAGCAAGCGCAGTCTGCCGCCCGCCAATATGGGCGGGAAGGCGTAATGTCTGAATTATACGGCGTCACAAACTGGAACTTTGATTTCCGAAATCACAAATTGCAGGGCGATTGGCAAGCTGCTCTGGGCGTAACCCTTCGGGTGCCCCATTTGTCATGGTATTCCATGAATGGTCAGGCGAAGCGGGACTATCCCGCCACCTTGAATTATCAAATTCCATGGTATAAAGAATACGGATATGTAGAAGATCATTTTGCCAGGTTGAATACCGCCCTCACCCGAGGCAAAGCCTTGTGCCGGGTAGGCGTGATTCATCCGGTGGAAAGCTGCTGGCTGCACTTCGGACCAAAGAAAAGTCAGGAAACAATGCTATTCCAAATAAACGAAAACTTTCAGAATCTCACCGCTTGGCTTCTTCGGGGGATGATCGACTTTGATTTTATCAGCGAGTCCCTTCTTCCCTCCTTATGTCTGGAAAACCATATCGGGAAAACCTTACCGGTAGGCAATATGGAGTATGATACCATTTTGATACCTCCCTTGGAAACCCTGCGTCATACGACGGTTGTCCGCCTTCGGAAGCTGATCGAACAGGGAGGCCGCGTGTTGTTTCTTGGAAATCTCCCTTCATACATGGATGCGGCATTCGACGATGCGCCCAAAGAACTCTATGCCATGAGCGAGCATTGTCCTTTTGAACGGGCGGCAATTCTTTCTTCTCTTTCTGCTGAACGGCAGGTAGAAGTTCTGGACGAGCAAGATGTACAGACAAATTATCTGTTCTATCAGATGCGGCAGGAGGAAGAAAAGCGCTGGCTGTTTATTTGTCATGCCGATCCTGACAAAAATCCTGATACTCCGATCTGTCGCAAGCTGCGGATCCGCGTACGCGGCTGTTGGAAGCTTACGCTGTATGATACGATCAACGGCAGGATCATGCCTGTTGACGCTGCGTTTGATCATGGATGGACTGAGTATATATCCTCATTCTACGATCACGATTCTCTTTTATGGCGCCTTGAACCCTCCTTCCCCGCATTCGATGAAGGATGCCTTAAGGATATGGCAAACTCCACTGTGGTTTGCAGATTCTTGGAAAAAATGGATTATACGTTGGATGAACCAAACGTGCTGCTGCTGGACCGGGCGGAGTATGCTCTGGATAACGGCTCTTGGCAGCCGGCGGAAGATATATTGCGTCTTGACCAAAACCTCCGCGATTTATTGGGATGGCCCCATCGGGGAGGCGGCAGCGCTCAGCCCTGGGTGGAATGCAGCCATTCTTTCCCTCATATCCTGCATCTGCGTTATCGATTTGACAGTGAAATCGATGTAGAGGGAGCGGAATTAGCCCTGGAAAATGCCCCTGATTGTATCGTACGCCTGAATAACGTGCCTGCTGGAGGGGTTACCGGCTGGTATGCAGATCATTGTATTGGCAAAGTGGCGCTGCCGGACATTCGCGCCGGAGAAAACCTGCTGGAGGTCAGCATGCCTTACGGCAGACGAGCCAACCCGGAAGCTATGTATCTTTTGGGAAGCTTTGGCGATTCGGTGCAGGGAGTTTTCTGCGCCATAACCAAACAGCCGGGAAAAATCACCTTTGGCGACTGGACGCGGCAGGGATTTCCCTTCTATGGCGGCAGCATCACATATCATATGCGTGCTGATCTGGAGCCTGGCCGATATATATTGCAGGCAAGCCAATATCGAGCGGCATTATTGCGGGTCAGCGTGGATGGGGCAGATCAGGGTAGGATTGCTTTTTCTCCATATAAGCTTTCTTTCGATATTACCACGCCGGGTGAACATATTATTGCGATCAAAGCATTTGGATGCCGCATCAATACCTTTGGACAGCTTCATCACATCCAGAAAAAGGAGGTTTGGTGGGGACCCGGGTCCTGGCGTACAAAAGGGGAAAACTGGAGTTATGAGTATCAATTCTGGGAACAAGGCATTCTGAAATCACCGGAACTATTGAAGGCCTTGGCAACGAATGATTAATACCATTCTCGATCAAAAATCATGACAGTTTTGCTGTCATGGATAGGCTTCAATACCAACAGGAAGGCTATGCTGGGGTTTCATCCTGGGTCCTGGCGCTGGCTTTGGGGCGAGAAGTTCCCAGCAGTTCCCTTGTTTAACTTTCAGCTTGCATTTAACCCTTTGCAACAAGCTTGTTAAGATTTAAAAAATGGAAAAGTATAAGGCCACGCAGGCCTCAACGTTCTCTTTATTGGGGTTTGGTTTGCAGTTTGTCCTTGAGAACAATGCTGTGAAAATATTGGGACAAGAACCAATAAAAGAGGTGTGCCGCATGAACGGGCGCGCCTCTTTTTGTCAAGCTTTTTATCAATCCACCGCGTCGCTGGATCGCATGGCCTGAATGGTTTTGTCGATGAGGAAATCCAGGTCCCAGCCCAGCATTTCTGCGCCGCGCTGGATCACGTCCCGGTCGCAGCCGGCGGCGAAGCGCTTATCCTTGAATTTTTTCTTGACGGATTTTACTTCCAGATCCTCCACGGATTTGGAGGGCCGCATCACGGCGACGGCGCCGATGAGGCCGGTGAGCTCGTCCGCCGCGAAAAGCACTTTTTCCATATCGTGCTGGGGCTGAATATCCACGGTGATGCCGTAGCCATGGCTGGCGGTGGCGCGGATGATGCGCTCATCCAGGCCCATTTCCCGCATGATTTCCTGGCTTTTCAGGCAGTGCTGATCCGGATACCGCTCAAAATCCAGATCGTGCAGAATGCCCACCGCCTGCCAGAAATCCGCTTCCTCGCCGTAGCCCAGATCCTGGGCGAACCAGCGCATGCAGTCGCCCACGATGCGGCCATGCTTCAAATGAAAATCGCCTTCGTTGTATTGCTTTAAGATTTCAAACGCTTCTTCGGGGGTCGGGGTCATGATCAGCACCTCCTGATTTCATATGGAACCGGCGCGCATCACGGGGACACGCGCCGGAAAGATTATATTCTGTTTGTTATTTTCTGTCAATCGGCAAACATGGGCGTTGAAAGATAGCGATCGCCGGTATCGGGCAAAAGCACGACGATGTTTTTGCCCCGGTTTTCCGGCCGCTTGGCCAATTGAACGGCGGCCCAAACGGCGGCCCCGGCGGAAATGCCCACCAGCACGCCTTCCTTCTGGCCGATCTTCTTGCCCGTGGCGAAAGCGTCCTCATTGGTCACGGTGATGATTTCATCGTACACCTTTGTATCCAGCACGGCGGGAACAAAGCCCGCGCCGATGCCCTGAATTTTGTGGGCCCCCGCGGTGCCCTTGCTCAGCACGGGGGAGGAGGCGGGCTCCACGGCGACGATTTTCACCTGGGGATTCTTTTCCTTCAAATATTTTCCCGTGCCGGTGATGGTGCCGCCGGTGCCCACGCCGGCTACGAAAATATCCGCTTTGCCGTCGGTATCCTGCCAGATTTCGGGGCCGGTGGTGGCGTAATGGATGGCGGGATTGGCGGGGTTCACGAATTGACCGGGAATGAAAGCGTTCGGGATTTCTTTGGCCAGCTCGTCCGCTTTTTCGATGGCTCCCTTCATGCCCTTGGCGCCCTCCGTCAGCACCAGTTCCGCGCCGTAGGCTTTCATGATCTGGCGGCGTTCCACGCTCATGGTTTCGGGCATGACGATAATGATGCGGTACCCCCGGGCGGCGGCAACGGCGGCCAGGCCGATGCCTGTGTTGCCGGAAGTGGGCTCGATGATCACGGAACCGGACTTCAGCAGGCCTTTTTCTTCCGCGTCGTCGATCATGGCTTTGCCGATCCTATCCTTTACAGACCCGGCGGGATTGAAGTATTCCAGCTTCGCCAACACTTTGGCTTCCAGCTTTTCTTCCTTTTCAATGTTGCTCAGCTCCAGCAAAGGGGTTCCTCCGATCAATTGATCGGCAGATGTATAAATACGGCTCATTTCAAAATCCTCCTCATTTTGTTTTTGAATATGTATTTGATTTCGAGCACGGATCATTTGCGGCATGCTGGGTCAACAGCGCCAGGTGTGGCCGGGACGCAGAGGAAAAAGCCGCTCTCGTCTCACTTGAATTACCTACCTTTCAAATGGGTTAAAGACATTATAGCCATCCTGCCCATGTTTGTCAACAGCCTTTTTGCGAAATGCAGCTGAAAAAGAGAAAAAAATGTATTCCGCTGCTGCAAGGGACGGGTTCCTTCCCTGTGATTTTATCACAAGGACGGGCCTTTTTCCACCTGCTGCAGGCCCCAACCTGCGCTGATTCGGCTTTTTTACGGTTTTCTTTTTTCCGAGTATTGACAGGAAGGGCAAACTGTGAGAAGATTTCACCTGCGCGCGGAATCGCGAACGGTTTTCGCCGCGCCAACAGAGATTTAAAGGAGCAAGCATCGCAATGAACCGCACCGATTATCTTCACACTCCCTGGAACGAGCCTTTTATTGCGCAGCGGGCCGACCCGTTCATCACCCGGGAAGGGGAACAGTGGTATTTCACCGCTTCCGTGCCCGCCTATGACCGCATTGTGCTGCGGCGGGCGGACAGCCTGGAGGGACTGCGCGCCGCGGAGGAAACCACCGTTTGGCAGGCCCATGAAACAGGCGTGATGAGCCGTCACATCTGGGCCCCGGAGCTGCACAGGATCGATGGGAAATGGTATCTGTATTTTGCGGCGGGGGAGAGGAAAAACAAATGGAAAATCCGCCCCTGGGCGCTGCGCTGCGAGGGGGAGGACCCGCTGGCCGGCCCCTGGACGGAATGCGGCAATCTGAAGCGGGCGGACGGCGATGAATTCAGCTTTATGGATTTTTCTTTGGATATGACTACCTTCGCGCACAACGGGAAACGGTACTGCGTGTGGGCGGAAAAGGTGGGCACGGGAAAGAAGATTTCCAATCTGTATATCGCTGAAATGGCGGACGCGCTGACGCTGAAAACGCCTCAAATGCTGCTGACCTCTCCTTCTTATGCCTGGGAGCGGCACGGGTTCTGGGTGAACGAGGGCCCCGCTTTCCTGGCGGAGGGGAACCGGGTGTATTTGACCTATTCCGCCAGCGATACCGGCCCGGCCTACTGCATGGGGCTTTTGTGGGCCGAGGCAGACGCGGATCTGATGGATATTTCCGTTTGGCATAAGGCAAACCGCCCCGTTTTCCAAACGCAGGCGGATCGCGGCCTATTCGGCCCAGGCCACAACAGCTTCGTGCGGGATCTGGAAGGGCAGGCTTACATGGCTTACCACGCCCGGCCTTATGATGAAATCATCGGCGATCCGCTCTATGATCCCAACCGCCATACCTATGTGATGAAGCTGCGGTTCGCGAACGGTATGCCGGTGCTGGACGTGAAGAATCAGATGTTTCAGCATGAGATTCAGGCGTAATGCCCCGCTGATCCAGAATACTGTGCGCAGGAAAAAGCTCATGAGCCATCCATGGCCGTGGGCTTTTTTCTTTGCGGATTTTATTACAGAAAATGTAAGAATAAATATGTAAAAAATGTAAGATTTCCTATTGACATTTGCCATCCAATCCATTATTATTTAACTATGGGTTTTTTCTTATTATTTTGTATTTATCCGAAGTAAAGGCCGACTGAGAAGAAAGGGTGTCCCCAATGAAAAAGAGAATGCTGGCAGCGGTGCTGGCGGCGGGAATGATGTGCGTATCGTGCGCGGGCGGTCTGGCAGAAGCGGCGGAAGCGGAGGCGGAGGAAGTGGTGAAGCCGCCCAAGTATAAAAGCGTTTCCGTCCATGATCCATCCGTGATCCGGGCGGAAGACGGCACCTTTTACATTTTTGGCAGCCATATGGCGGCGGCCAAATCCGAGGATCTGATCAACTGGACTTCCATCAGCAAGGACGCCCAGGCGGGCTGCACGCTGGTGGAAAACGTGCAGGAGCAGATGAAGGAAGCCCTTTCCTGGGCCAGAACGACCACCTTCTGGGCGCCGGACGTGCAGCAGCTGCCTGATGGACGCTATGCCATGTATTACTGCACCTGCGAGGGATCCAGCCCCCTGTCGGCGCTGGGCCTGGCCGTTGCGGACGCGCCGGAAGGCCCCTACGCGGATCAGGGCGTGTTTCTGAAAAGCGGCATGGCGGGCTACAATGCCACTTACTATCCCAACGTGGTGGACCCCTGCACCTTCTTTGATAAGGAGGGCAGGCTGTGGATGGTATATGGCAGCTATTCCGGCGGCATTTTCATTCTGGAAATGGACCCGGAAACGGGCTTCCCCCTGGAGGGCCAGAATTACGGCACCAAGCTGCTGGGCAAAAACCACGCACGCATCGAGGGCCCCTATATCCTGTACAGCCCCGAAACGGATTACTATTATTTATTCCTGTCCTTCGGCGGGCTGGACAGCAACGGCGGGTACAACATCCGGGTGTGCCGGTCCCAAAATCCGGACGGGCCCTACGAGGACAGCTTGGGCCAGGAAATGATCAAGTGCGGCGGAGCCAACGGCACCTTCTTCCACGACGTGGATTACGAGCCCTACGGGGTCAAGCTGATGGGCGGCTATAAATTTGACGCCGTGGAAAGCGATACGAATAAAATGGTGCAGGCGTTCCGCTCCCCCGGACACAACAGCGCTTATTATGAGAAAGAAACAGACCGGTATTTCCTGATTTTCCACACCCGCTTCGCCAACAGCGGCGAAAGCTTTTCCGTGCGGGTGCACCAAATGTTCATGAACGAAGAAGGCTGGCCGGTGGTATCCCCCCTGCGGTACACGGGGGAGGGCAAAGAAGCGCCTTTGATGGAACACCGCCCCGGCCTGTATAAGATCCTGTTCCACGAGCATGACATCAACGCGGTGGAGCATGTATCCCAGACCGCCGCGCTGCATTTGGACGGCACGGTGGACGGCGCTTGCCAAGGCGCCTGGGAAAGCACGGAGGAAGGAACCGTGCGCCTGACCCTGAACGGAGAAACCTATTCCGGCGTGTTTGTCCGGGGCCTGGACGGGGCTCAGAGCGCCTGGGTTTCCTGCTTCACGGCGCTGAACGAAAAGGGCGAAGCCGTCTGGGGCATCCGGACGGACGGGATTGCGGAATAATGAGTCGAAGTGATTGTTAAGTCAATAAGAGAGTTGAGAGTTAAGAGTTAAGAGTTGAGATTTATATAGTCGCGTACTCTTTCTCACTGCAAATCCAGCAAAAATCATGCATCAACAAAATATATCTCAACTCTCAACTCTTAACTCTCAACTCCCTTCGTTCCTTACTTTTAATCTTCTGTAACTGCTCATGACGGATAGATACAAGAAAGCAAATTTATGAAAAAATAGAAACCGGGAGGTGCGTTTGATGCGCAGAGGATTGGCTTTGCTGGCGGCGCTGGTGCTGCTGGTGAGCTGCGGCACATGGGGGGCCCTGGCGGAAGAAAACGTCCAAATGGGCCGGACGGAACCGCTTTATTCCCAAGCCAAAGCAGGCTATACCCTGCCTGTGTATGGGAAAGAAGCGGTCCGCTTTGAAACCGACCTGACGCTGACCGTTGGCGACAGCGCTCAAGTGGATTTCACTGCTCCGGAAGACGGCCAGTATGAAATCTGGCTGACCTACCAAAACACGACTCAATCCACCCTGCCCACGGAATTGATCGTGCGGGTAGACGGAGAATTGCCCTTTTACGAGCTGCGGCGCGTGAAGCTCAATTCCCTTTGGGTGGTGGAAACGGATGAGATCCCGGTAGATCGTTACGGGAATGAAATCGCGCCCACGCCCGTATCTGCCCAAATGGAGCAGACGGCAGGCATGACCGATTCCACGGCCCGGATCGATGCGCCCTTCCTGTTTGAATTGAAAGCGGGAAGCCACACCCTGACCCTGGACTGCCAGGACAGCGGCACACACTTGAGCGCCGTCACCCTGAAGGGGCCGGATATCCTGCCCGCTTACGCTGGGGAAAAGGCCCAGGGCAGCGCCATGATCGTGATCGAGGGCGAGGATATTTACAGCCGCAGCAAATCCTCCATCCGCGGCGCGGGGGAATTCAACGCTGTGCTGACCCCGTACAGCATCGATCATCGGGTGCTGAATCATCTGGACGGCGCGTCCTTTGATACGGCGGGAGACACCGTGACCTACGCCTTCAAGGCGGAAAAAGCCGGCTGGTATAACCTGGACTTCCATTACCGCCAGGGCGTGAAAGCCGATTTCCCGGTATTCTTCGATCTTCTGATCGACGGAGCCATGCCCTCAGAGGCGGCCAGGCAGATTCACATGGATTATTCCACTGCTTTTACCGATATGACCGTCATGTACGGCAGCGCGCCGCAGACGTTCTATCTTTCCGAAGGGGACCACACCCTGTCGCTTCGCATCAACGCCGCGCTGCTGACGCCGGTGTATGAAATGATCGACCGGGTGCTGAGCGAAATCAACACCCTGAGCCTGGAAATCACCCGCCTGAGCGGCGGCAAGGCCGACCAGTACCGCAGCTACAATGTGCGGGAATACATTCCGGACATTGAGGACCGGCTCAACGGCTGGAGCCGGGACTGCGCCGCGGCGGTGGATTACATCAAGCAGTTTTCCTCCAATGGTTCGGGCAGCGCCTTTTCCAGCCTGACCCTGTGCGCGGATCAATTGCGCCGTCTGGCGGAAAAACCGGAGGATCTGCCCCGGCGGCTATCGGAATTGTCCACCGGCTCCAACTCCGCTTCCCGCATGCTGGCCCAGCAATTGCAGGATATGGCCAATAACGACGTGGCCATCGACCAGATCATCTTCTATCAGGAGGGAGCCCAGCTACCTTCCCGCGCCGGATTCATGGAATCCGCCGGAAAGAGCGTGGAGCGCTTCGTTACCTCCTTCTCCAGTCAGGATTATGCCGCCGGTACCGGCGAAAACGGCCATTTGCAGGTGTGGATGGGCCGCAGCCGCCAGTACGTGGAACTGGTGCAGAACCTGATCGATATGCAGTTCACGCCCCAAACCGGAATTCACGTGGATATTTCCCTGATGCCGGACGCCAACAAGCTGGTGCTGGCCAACGCGGCGGGCACGGCTCCGGACGTGGTGCTTTCCTTGCAGTACGTGGTGCCCAGCTATCTGAATATCCGCGGCGCATTGTATGATCTGACCCAGTTCCCGGATTTCGGCGAAGTGGCGCAGCGGTTCTCCTCCGGTCTGTTTATCCCCTACACGCTGGGGGATGGCGTGTACGCCATGCCGGAAACGGTGAACTTCTGGGTCATGTTCTACCGCAAGGATATTCTGGACGCCCTGTCCATCCAGGTGCCGGACAGCATGGAGGAAGTGAAGCTGATCCTGCCTGAATTGCAGCGGCGCAACATGAACTTCTATTTCCCCACCGCCGGCATGAGCGGCATGAAGGTATTCCCCGGCACCCTGCCCCTGATTTTGCAGTCTGGCGGCTCCATTTACGCCGATACGGTGAGCGATACCACGCTGGACAGCGATGAATCCCTGAAGGGCTTCCGGGAAATGACTGAGCTGTTCACCGTGTACAACATGCCCGCCGACGTGCCCTCTCCCGGCTTCTATCAGCAGTTCCGGGACGGTACGCTGCCCATCGGCATCGCCGACCTTGGCACGTATAACCTGCTGCTCAACGCCGCGCCGGAGCTGGATTCCCTCTGGGATATCGCCCTGTTCCCGGGTCTTGAGCAAGAGGATGGCTCCGTGGCCCGGTGGACCACCGGCGGCGCGGAAACCATGGCCATCATGTCCCAAACGGAAATGCCGGATGAGGCCTGGGCGTTCCTGAAATGGTGGAGCAGCGATGAGGTGCAGGCCGAATTCGGCTCGCTGCTGCAAAGCACCTACGGCTCCGAATACATTTGGCCCACGGCCAACACCAATGCCTTTGCCACCCTGCCCCTCAAGAGCGTCCACAAAAAGGTCATCATGGATCAGATGGAATGGATGACCGAAGCGCCCTGGGTGCTGGGCACGTACATGCTGGAGCGCGAGCTTTCCAACGCCTTTATCTCCGTGGTGGTGGACGGTGTGGACGCCCGCCGCGCCCTGGATACGGCGGTGAAGCGCATCAACCGCGAAACCTACCGCAAGTTAGAGGAATTCGGCTACTATAAAGATGGAGAAATGCTGAAGGACTTCCCCACGCCCACGGTGGATATCGTGCAGAAGTACATTGACGACTGGAACGCGGCCCATCCGGCCGGGGAGGAGGGACAGAAATGAGAACGAAAAAAAGTACGCCGTATCTGTTCCTGGCGCCTTATCTGGTTCTGTTCCTGGTTTTTATCATCATTCCCACGGTGATGGCCGTCGGATTGTCCTTCACCAACTATAACGCCGTGCAGGCGCCTAAGTTCGTGGGCCTGACCAACTACATCAACCTCCTTACCCAGGATACCATTTTCCTGCAGTACGTGCTGCCCAACACGATCCTCTTTGCCGTGATCGTGGGCCCGGTGGGCTATCTGCTGGCTTTCTTCCTGGCCTGGTCTCTGAGCCAATTGACCCGGCTGCCCCGCACCATCCTGGCGCTGATCATCTATTCCCCCTCCATGACCATGGGCGTTGCCATGACGGTTATGTGGCGCGTGGTATTCCTGGGGGATCAGAGCGGTATCGCCAACTATGTGCTCACCCAGCTGGGGGTCATCACCGAACCCATCGTGTGGATGCTGAACACCCAGTATATCCTGCCCATCGTGATCATCGTGGCGCTGTGGAGCAGTATGGGCGTGGGCTTCTTGGCTATGCTGGCCGGCTTGCTGAACATCAACGCGGAGCTGTATGAAGCCGGCGCCATCGACGGCATCAAGAACCGGATTCAGGAAGTGTTCTACATCACCATTCCTTCCATGAAGCCCCAGATGCTGTTCGGCGCGGTCATGAGCATCGTGGGCGCGTTCCAGGCGGGCAACATCGGCGTGATGCTCACCGGCTCCAACCCCACCCCCGGCTACGCGGCCCAGCTGATGGTGAACCACATTGACGACTATGGCTTTACCCGTTATGAAATGGGCTACGCCGCCGCCGTTTCCGTGGCGCTGCTGGCATTGATTTACGCGTTTTCCTTCGTGGCGCGCAAGCTGTTTGCTCCCAAAGACGAATGATTTGCTGACGCGGTCAGCCAGACAAAGGCCAAACGGCCATCTCTACAGAAAAATCGTCTTTCCCGCATAGGAGGTGTTGAATTATGGCGATCGGCGGCACGAAGGTGAATCCCCAAAAATTCCATAAAAACCAGATTCCGCTGTATCTGTACCTGGTGCCTATAGCGATTTTCATGGGCGCGCCCATCATTTACATCATCAACCACGCGTTCAAGCCCATGGATGAATTGTTCGCATTTCCGCCTCGGTTCTTCGTATCCCATCCTTCCCTGATCAATTTCCGCAATCTGTTCCAGACCACGGCAGGCTCCTCCATTCCCATCAGCCGTTACATTTTCAACTCGCTGATCGTAACGCTGGCGGTGGTGTTCCTGTCCATCCTGATTTCCACCATGGCGGGCTTTGCCCTTTCCAAGATGGATTTCAAACTCAAGGGCCCCATCTTTGAGGTGAACAATATCGCCCTCATGTTCGTGGCCACCGCGGTGACCATTCCGCGCTACCTGACCATCAACACCCTGGGCATCCTGGACACCTATTGGGCCCATATCCTGCCCCTGATCGCCATGCCGGTGTGCCTGTTTTTGATCAAGCAGTTCATCGACGGCGTGCCCAATTCCCTGATCGAAGCGGCGCAGCTGGAAGGCGCGGGCTCCTTCACCATCTACCGAAAGATCATCATTCCCCTCACCAAGCCCGCTATCGCTACCGGCGCCATCCTGGCGTTCCAGAGCGTGTGGACGAACGTGGAAACCTCCAATTTGTTCACCTCCGCCGAAGGCATCCGTACCCTGCCCTTCTATATGAACACGCTCACCTCCGTGGGCTCCGTTCAGGGCCAGGGCATGGCTGCCGCCGCCGCGCTGATCATGTTCATCCCCAATCTGCTGCTGTTTATCGTGATGCAGTCCAGCGTTATGAACACCATGGCCTATTCCGGCATCAAGTAAGGAGGAGAAGCAATGCGAAAGAAAGGGATTGCGCTTCTCCTGCTGGCAGTTCTGCTGATCATGCAGGCCGGAAGCGCCCTGGCCTCGGTGCCATACCGGACGTTCACGTTGGGCGTGGACGGCAATCTGGTGCAGACCCAGGCCGCTTACGAGCCCATCCGCACCATGACCCGCTTTGGGGAAACCACCCTGAAAAACCCCGCGGATATGCGCATGGGCCCCGATGGAAACCTGTACATTGCCGACGACGGCAACAACCGCATCCTGGTCATTACCCAGAGCGGCGAATACGTGAAGGAAATCGGTAATAAGAAGAGCCTCAAATCCGCCCAGGGCGTGTTTGTGGACGACGATCTGAACGTGTTCGTGGCCGATGAAAAGGCCCGGGCCGTGGTGGTGTTTGATCAGAACGGCAACGAGATCCGCACCTACACCAAGCCCACCGATACCCCCTTGTTCGGCGAAAACGCCGCGTTCAAGCCCAATAAGATCGTGCTGGATAAGCGCGGCAACCTGTATATCGCCTCCACCGGCAACACCAACGGCATCGTGCAGCTGAGCCCCGTGGGCGACGGCGAATTCCTGGGCTACTACGGCGCGAACCAGAGCCGGGTGACCTGGATCACCGCCATCCGCCAGAAGATCATGAGCGAAGAACAGCTGAAAATGCAGGCGGACATCGTGCCTACCTCCGTCAAAAATCTGGCCATTGACGAAAAGGGCATGGTGTACACCGTATCCGAATCGGACAGCGCCGCTCTTCGCCGCCTGAACGTGGCGGGCAGCAACACCCTGACCACCGACTACAACACCGAGCGCACCACGGCCGTGGCCGTGAACAGCTTCGGCTCCATCTTTACCGCCAACAAGGACGGCTACATCATGGAGTACACCTCCGAAGGCAGCACCCTGTTCTACTTCGGGGCCACCGATACAGGCGACCAGCGGGTGGGCACCTTCAAATCCGTCACCGGCCTGGTTGTAACCGACGATTACAACATTTTCGTGCTGGACGAGATCCTGAACAGCGTGCAGGTGATGCGGGCCACGGAATTCACCGATCTGGTGCATCAGGCGTTCACCCTGTTCCAGGATGGCAAGTACGCCGAATCCAAGGTGCCCTGGACCGAAGTGCTGCGTATGAACAGTCTGTTCACCTACGCTTCCACGGGCCTGGGCGAAGCGCTGTACCGGGAAGGCAACTTTGACGAGGCCCTGACCGCCTTCCGCAACGGCGGCAACCGGAAGGGCTACTCCGACGCCTTCTGGGAAATGCGGTCTGATTGGCTGCATAAGAACCTGGGCGGCATCCTGATCGTCATCGTGGCAGCCGCGGTGGTGCTCAAGATCCTGAGCATGTTGAATCAAAAAATCCACTTTATGATTCCTGTGCGCGCCGTAACGGGCAAGATCAAGGACATCCCGATCCTCAAGCAGGTGGCCTGGTGCTTTACCATGATGCGCAACCCCTTCGATTGCAGCTATGGCATCAAGAAGGAAAAACGCTCCTCCCTGTGGGCCGCGGCCATCATCGTGGTGCTGTTCTTCATCCTGCAGGTAGCCAATAAATACGCCTCCGGGTTCCTGTTCAAAACCGTGCGGGAGGGCGAATACGAACTGCTGCGCGACGGCGCGCTCACCTTCGGCGCTTTCCTGCTGCTGACGGTCTGCTGCTACCTGGTGTGCACCATCAAGGACGGCGAAGCCCGGTTCAAGGATATTGTGATCGGCGGCGCGGCGGCTCTGACCCCCATGCTGATCGCCCTGCCCATTCGCCTGATCCTGAGCAACGTGGTCACCTTCAACGAAGAATTCTTCCTGACTCTGCTGGACGTGGTGGCTTACGGCTTTACCGGTATTCTGATCGTGCTTGCCATCATGTATCTGAACGACTACACCTTCAAAAAGACCATTGCTATCATCGTGATTACCCTGTTTACCGTGCTGGTCACCGTGGCGCTGCTGTTTGTGGTGTACGTGCTGATCGGCCAGCTGATCGATTTCGTTTCCTCGATCTATGGAGAGGTGGTGTATCGCTTTGTCAGGAAGGTTTAAGCTGCTTTGGGCGCTGTGCCTGGCGGCAGTCCTGCTGCTGGGGCTGTGCAGCATGGGCCAGGCGGAAGAAAGCGCATCCGCCGTTCCGCCGGAATACAAATTAGCGGCCCAGTCCTCCCGGTTCAACCTGTATGTGCGGGAAGACACCCTGGCCATCATCCTGGAAAGCAAGCTGAACGGCAGCCTGCTCTACTCCACCGTACAAAACCCCGATGATTTCAAGGACCAGGCCGCCTGGAAAGGCTTTTACCAAAGCGGCATCGTGATGGAATTCATTGAGGATGTGAAAAGCACCAACACCCAGGCAGATTTCATCAACCTGGAATCCCAGGTCGTTATGACCTACCTGGAGAACGGTTTTTCCGCCGACGTGCTGTTTCCCGCTTACGGCGTGGGCTATACCGCCGTGGTGACGCTGGATGAACGGGGCCTTACGGTCACGATCCCCCAGGACAAAATCATCAACGGGGAAACGGAAGAACATCGCTACACCGTATCCACCTTTACCCTGTATCCCTTCCTGGGCTACAGCGTGCTGGGGCAGGATGAGGGCTACATGATCATTCCGGACGGCCAGGGCGCGCTGATTGAGCTGAAGGACAATGAAAAGCGCTTCTCCTCTCCCTTTGACCGTCCCGTGTACGGCACCAACATCGGTATCGAGGACACGGTCAATTCCAAGTGGAGCGTGGGCACCGAGCCAGTGATCATGCCCGTATTCGGCATGGTGCATACCGCTGATCAGATCGGCTTCCTGGGCGTGATCGAGCAGGGCGACAGCGCCGCCCGCATCCGCGCCTATCCCAACGGGGCCAATAACCTGAGCTTTGACTGGGTGAGCGCCAAGTATACCTACCGGATGGTGTACAAGCAGCCCACCGGCCCCTCCTCCGGCGCTGTGGATATGCTTACCGAATCGCCCCGCAGCTTTGATATCGTTCAGCATTTCCTGCTGGCCGATGGGGAAGACGCCAACTATGCCGGCCTGGCCTGCGCCTGGCGGGATTACATGGAAGAAAAAGGATTCTTTGCTCATGCGGATTCGGGCCGCCTCTTCGACGTGGAAGTGGATTTCCTGGGCATTGAACGGGAAAACGACGTGCTGGGAAAGACCGACGTGGTCATGACCTCCTTCCAGCAGGCGGGCGAGATCCTGGAATCTATGAAAACCGACGGCGTGGACCGGGTATCGGTGGTCTACCGGGGGTGGCAAACCAACGGCCTTACCGGCGGCGTGCCCACGGCCTACAATCCGGCGGGCTCCCTGGGCGGTAGCGGCGGCTTGGAAGCGCTGGCCCGCAAATGCTCCGGCCTGGGCGTGGATTTCTCCCTGGAAGCGGATTTCCTGTCCCTGAACATTGAAACCCATCCCACCCTCACTTATTCCGCGTTCAAGAAAATCACCAGCCAAACCTGGAGCCGTCCCACCTTCGGCCCGGTGTACGATACCCTGTACTACCTGGCTCCGGACCGTTCCGCGGCCGTGGCCCAGGATACCCTGAACGCCATGCGCTCCGCCAAGGTGCCCGGCGTTCAGCTGACGGGCATCACCCAGCTGATGGCGGATTACTACTACCAGAATCATTATCAGGAATCCGGAAAACTGGCGGAAATCTACAAGGAAATCGCCCTTTCCGCAGCGAATAATTTCCGTACCACGCTCAAATCCGCCAACGCGTATCTGTGGCCCTGCGCAAGCGCCCTGAACGATCTGCCCGTCACCGGCTCCGATTACGCTTATGTCAGCCAGGATGTGCCGCTGCTGGCCATCGCCCTGTCCGGGAAAATGCCGGCGTATCTGGAATATGTGAACTTCCAGGCCAACGCGCACAAATTCTTCCTGCGCCTGGCGGAACAGGGCACCCGTCCCTGCTTCCTGCTCACCATGGAGGATCCCATCGAGCTGCAGAACACCAATTCCTCCGATATTTATTCCGCCCGCTGGGATCTGTACCGGGTCACGCTGGCTATGTGGTACGCCCAGCTGAAGGAATTGCATGAGAGCATCGGCGGCGCGTCCATCATCGCCCATGATATTCTGGGCGATATCACCCGGGTCACCTGGTCCAACGGTGTAAAGGTCTATTTGAACTATGGTGAAGCCGAAGGAGAATTGGACGGCGTCGTATTGGAACCCATGAGCTGGAAGGCGGTGAACTGAGCATGGGAAACTGGCTGTATGAAAAGGTTTTGCCCCTGCTGGAATATGTTCCTTACGCCTTGCTGATCGGCGTGTGCATAGCGCTGGTTGCCGCTTTTGTTTACGCGATCGTGCGCACGGCGCAGAAAAAGCCCGTGCAGCGCGGGGTCCGGGAATCCCTTTGGGGCTATTTCTTCATCTTCCCCTGGATGGTGGGTATCTGCATTTTCTTCCTCAGCGGCGTGGCCAATTCCCTGCTGTATTCCTTCTATAATCTGAAGCTGGATAACGGCCTGCAATTGATCCCCCTGACCGGGGAGGACGCGTTGGGCAATGTAGTATACACCCCCATGGCCAACTACATTTCCGTATTCAACAAAGAACTGAACTATCCCGTCACCCTGGCGAATTTCGCCGTCAGCCTGATTTTGCAATTGCCCGTCATCATCGCGTTCTCTTTGCTCATCGCCCTGATGCTCAACGGAAGGATCAAGGGCCGCGGCTTCTTCCGCACCATCTTCTTCCTGCCGGTGATCATCGCCACCGGTCCCGTCATGAACCAGCTGACCGCCCAGGGCGTGTCCAGCGTGCCCATGGTGAGCCAGAACGTGATCACTTCCGTACTCGCGGGCATGCCGGAGTTCATCGCCACCCCCATCAGCAATCTGTTTTCCCAATTGATCCTGATCCTGTGGAATTCGGGCATCCAGATCCTGATTTTCCTGGCGGGATTGCAGAAGGTGCCCACGGCCATGTATGAAGCGGCCAAGATCGACGGCGCTTCCGGCTGGGAAACCTTCTGGAAGATCACCCTGCCCACCCTACGCTCCATGATCCTGCTCAACTCCATCTACACCGTGGTCACTCTGGCTACCGGCAGCACCAACCCCATCATCGACCTGATCTACAACGCCACCTACGCCGTTACCAAGGGCTACTCCTACGCGGCGGCCATGACCTGGATGTACACCGTCATCGTGGCGATCCTGCTGCTGATCACCTTCCTGATCATCAAGGAAAGGAAGGAAAAGAAGAGCAACGATATCTGGCGGCGCGACGTGGAAAGCGCCCGGCGCGGCATGCAGAGCAAAAAAGTGCAGAAAATGCTGGAAAGGGGGAAGGCGGCATGAGCATTACGGATATGGAACTGAAGGACAGAAAAAAGACCATCCGGAAAGAAAAATTCAAAAAGCGCATGCTGGGCAGCGCGGAAAAACGCGGCCTGCTCATGTCCATCGTGGTGTATGTGCTGCTCATCACCATCGCGTTTATTTACCTCTATCCGGTGCTGTACATGTTCTCCCGCTCCCTGATGACCCGCAATGACCTGCTGGACGCTTCCGCCAAATGGCTGCCTTCCCAGGTGACCGGGAAAAACTATCAGGACGCCATCCTGACCCTGGACTACTGGAACAGTCTGTGGAAGAACCTGGTGCTGGCCTTGGTGCCCACCATCTGTCAGGTGTTCATCTGTTCCATGGTGGGCTATGGCTTCGCCCGGTACAAGTTCCCCCTGAAGGGTTTCTGGATGGCCGTGCTGATCCTGGCCTTCCTGCTGCCCACCCAGGTAACGAGCCTTCCCAATTACCTCACCTTCTCCCGCCTGAAGCTGGCGGATGGCACGGTGAAGCCCTTCGTGATCACCGCCATTTTAGGCCAGGGCTTCAAGAGCGTGCTGTGCGTGCTGATTTTCTTCAATTTCCACCGGCAGACCCCCCAATCCCTGGTGGAAGCGGCGGAAATCGACGGCGCGGGCCATTTCAAGGCCTATTGGCGCATCGCGGTTCCGCTGTGCACCGCTGCCATCGTGGTGGTCACTCTGTTCAGCTTTGTCTGGTACTGGAATGAAACCACGCTGGTGCGCGAATATCTGGGTTATGGCCACACGAGGGCCAAGGGCCTCACCACCCTGATGATCGAATTGCAGAAATTTGAGGATTCCTACAACACCACCTTTGACGCCCGCTCCAGCTCCGTTACTTCCACCAACAAGATCAACGACGCCATCCGTATGGCGGGCACCATGCTGGCTATCGCACCGCTGCTGATCCTGTATTTCGTGCTGCAGAAGCAGTTCGTGGAATCTGTGGACCGTGCGGGTATTACGGGCGAGTAAGGCTTAGTTTACAGAGTACAGAGTGCAGAGTACAGATGATAGAGATGAATACATCAGGGGTTTCCTATTATTCAACACTATCA
>JAUNMW010000016.1:26170-30905 GCA_030537395.1 Clostridia bacterium
CTATTGATAAATCAAAAGGAGGAAACAAACATGAAGAAACTGGTATCCCTGTTGCTGGTTCTGGCGATGGCGCTGTCTCTGTGCAGCTTTGCCGCCGCGGAAAACACCTTGCCCGAACTGAACACCACCGACGAAATCACCATCTCCTTCCTGACCTGGGACGACTTTGAGCTGACCCAGGCCCTGGCCGACAAGTTCCATGAGCTGCATCCCAACATCACCGTGGAAATCATCCAGACCACCACGGCCGACTGCACCGCCACCCTGACCAACCTGGCGGCGGACAATAACCTGCCCGACGTGTTCTTCTGGCTGGATCTGGATCCCCTCATGGCCAACCCCATGTGCCTGAACATCGCCCCCTACCTGGAGGCCGATGAAGAAGCCCAGACCAAGCTGTATCCCTCCCTCCGCCGCGTGGGCTATGTGGACGGCCGGCGCAGCTACTTCATGCCCGGCGAATTCCTGCCCGCCGTCATCTACCTGGACAAGGCCGTGTTCGATAAGCTGAACAAGGAACTGCCCGCTCAGGATTGGACCTGGTAAGAATTGCTGGACCTGATCGAAACCATGACCGACCCCGCGCAGGGCATTTGGGCTTACAACTTCTTCATGGGCCCCGTCACCCTGGGCCCCATCGCGCTGACGGATAACGTCATCGGCGAATTCGGCTGGGACGGCGAAAACTACCACTTCGACACCGGCTGGGTGGAAATGGTTGAAAAGCAGAGCGAATACGCTCGTCTGGGCTATCAGGCCATCCAGGGCAGCGATGCTTACCTGGCCGTGGTGCCCGATGATATGTGGCCCGGCGAATCCGGCCACGTGGCCATCCAGATGGACGCCTACTGGACCATGAACAACATCTATACCCAGCCCGCCGCTCTGGAACGCGGCCTGCAGATGGTGCCCTATAATTCTCCCATCGGTGAAGGCGTGGAAGAAGGCGGCCAGTTCGGCTGGATCGACATGGTGTCCGTTTCCGCCACCACCGAGCATCCCCGTGAAGCCTACGAAGTGGCCAAGTTCCTCACCTGGGGCAAGGAAGGCTGGCTGGAACGCGCCAACCAGTACGGCGTGCTCACCAACGAAGCGGGCGATAAGATCTACCGTCTGCCCGGTTCCCTGCCCATGATCGAAGATGACGAAGTGGTTGCCGCTCTGAGCCCCCTGTTCCCCGATCTGGGCTACTGGAACGATTGGTCCGGCTATCTGGCCAACATCCAGAACCCCGTCACCTTCGGCGGCCGCACCATCCCCGGCTTCAACACCTTTATTGCCGACTACTATCACGGCTCTGACTACAACGGATATGTGGGCATTGAAGCCGCCATCAACGCCGGCGCCATCGATCCCTACGACTACACCGACGCGCTGGACGAAGCGGGCCGCCAGTACTATCAGGATGCCATGAAGGTGTTCTACAGCGTGTACGGCGAATAATCCCGTTACCGCTCTCCAAATAACCATACAGGGTAACACCTGACGAACCAACGCCGGGCGGAACGCCTTCGGGCGTTTCGCCCAGCGCTTTTAGAAACGCTTCTTGATTTAGAAGAAAGAGCCCCATAGAAGTACTGCGTAAAAGAGTACAGAGATCAGAGTACAGAGTACAGATTATTTAGCGGACAAAAAAGATACAGTTTATTGTGCGACAATTCATTCTGTACTTTGCGCTTTGTACGCTCTTCACTTCGCTGTTATTGAAAGCAGTCCTGAAATTATCATAAATAGAACGAGGTATTGCCATGCTGAGAATCCCTTCCTTCCGGGCAGGAAAGCCCATTTTCAAAGCCCTGTCCTCGGAAACGCGGCTGTGCATCCTGGAGCTGCTGCAGGAGGAGGGGGCCATGAGTATTACCGCCATCGCAGAAAAGCTGGGCTTGACCGCGGGAACCTTGACGCCCCATATCCGCGCTCTGCAGGATTGTGGGCTGATTACCATATCTATGACGGAAGGCAAGCATGGCACCATGAAAATCTGCACCGCGGCAGAAAGCAGCATTCTCATTTCCGCGCCGGAAATTTCCATGACGGAAAACATGTACGAGACGGAAATCGGCATCGGCCAGTACACCAATTACGAGGTGCGGCCCACCTGCGGCATCTGCACCCCGGATCATATCATCGGCAAGGTGGATGTGCCTGCCTGCTTTGCCGACGCGGAGCGGACGGACGCCCATATTCTTTGGTTTTCCAGCGGTTATGTGGAATACATGCTGCCCTGCTTCCTAAAGGAAGGCCAGCAGCCTCTGGAGCTGCAGATTTCCATGGAAATTTCTTCGGAAGCGCCTGGCGTGCAGGAGCATTGGCCCAGCGATATTCATTTCCAGATGAACGGCGTGGAGCTTGGCTTCTGGACCAGCCCCGGAGACTTTGGCCGCATCCAGGGCATTTATAATCCCTCCTGGTGGTTCCCCAACTGGAATCAGCATGGGTTGTACAAGCTGCTGTCCATCAACGAGCAGGGAACGTTTATGGACGGCCTGCGCATCAGCGATGCCGCCATCGGCGATGTCCGCATCCGGCCCGGACGGGCCATTTCCTTCCGGATCGAGGTGCCGGAAACGGCCAAGCATGTGGGCGGCGCTACGCTGTTTGGAAAGGGCTTCGGCAATTACCCCCAGGATATTCGCATGCGCATGCACTATGCGGGAAAGGGAGAGAAAAAATGATGAAAAGGCTGTTTTGCGCGCTGCTTTGCGCGGCCTTGCTTTGCACTGCTTTTCCCGCGGCGCTGGCGGATACCCTGACCGTGCATCCGGATCAGGTGCTGCATGAGGTGAGCCCCACCCTGTACGGCATTTTTCTGGAGGATATCAATTGCGCGGTGGATGGGGGCCTGTATGCGGAGCTGATTAAAAACCGCTCCTTTGAAAATGAAAACCTGTGGAATCCCCAGCATGCGGACCATTGGGAAGCCTGGCGGGTGAGCAAATGGAACCAGGCCAAGCTGACGCTGGAGAATGAAGAAGCGCTGAACGAAAATAATCCCACCTACCTGCATATCGCGCTGGAGGAGGGGGGCTGGGCCACCGTCAGCAATCAGGGCTTCGGGGGAAATCTGCTGCGGGGCGGCATTCCCATTCAAACGGGGGAAAAGTATGATTTGACCCTGTATATCCGGTTCAGCGAGGAAGCTGTAAAAAGCGATTCCTCCGTCACCGTTTGCCTCAGCGATGCCGCGGGCAACGCGCTTAGCAATGAAGCGGTTTTTAAGTATGGCGAAAACCCCATGGAAACCTGGATGAACCCGGATAAAAACTGGTGGCGGTACCAGGCCGTGCTGACCGCCAATGAAAACGCCGGGGCGCTGCTGAAGCTGCAGATCGCGGGGCAGGGAGCCATCGACGTGGATATGGTGTCCCTGATGCCGGGGAACCGGATCGGCAAGGATTGGCCGGGGGGCGGCATGCGGAAAGATCTGGTGGAGGCGCTGCGGGAACTGCATCCCCAATTTCTGCGCTTCCCCGGGGGCTGCGTGGTGGAAGGCACCTATGTGCGCTCCGACGCTTACAACTGGAAGGATTCTGTTTCCATTTCGGATGCGGCCAACCGCCGGGAAATCCCCAACACCTGGGGCGGCATGATCACCATGGGCGTGGGCTTTTATGAATATTTCTGCCTGTGCGAGGAAATCGGGGCCCTGCCGGTGCCGGTGGTGCATGCGGGGCTGCTGTGCCAGGCCCGGGATGTGAAGGATCCGCCGCTTACCATGGAGGAAACGAAGGCATACGCCCAGGATATCCTGGATTTGATCGAATTCGCCACGGGCGGGGAGAACACGGAATGGGGCCTCCTGCGCGCCTGGATGGGCCATCCGGAGCCCTTCGATCTGCGTTATATCGCCATCGGCAATGAAAACTGGGGCGCGGCTTATTTCAGCCGCTACGAAGTGCTGGCGAAGGCGGTCAAGGAAAAATATCCCGATATCACCTGCATCGTGTCCGCCGGCCCGGTGGCGGAGGGGGGCCTGATCCAGGACAGCTGGAACAATATCCGCCGCCGTTTTGCCGATGATCTGGTGGATGAGCACTATTACATGAACTCTGGCTGGTTCCCCGCCCATGTGAACCGCTACGACAAATATCCCCGCACCACCAAGGTGTTCCTGGGCGAATACGCCGCCCACGAGCCGGTGCAGGGAAACCGCCGGCCCAATAATCTGTATGCCGCCCTGTGCGAAGCGGCGTATCTGACCGGCATCGAGCGGAACAGCGACGTGGTGGTCATGAGCTGCTACGCGCCGCTTTTAAGCCGGGAAGGGGAAGTGGACTGGACCCCGGACCTGATCTGGTTCAATGACAGCACGGTGTATAAAACGCCCAGCTATTACGTGCAGCAGATGTTTGCCCAGGCCTGCGGCACGGAATTGATCGCCAGCGAAACGGACGGCGATTTGTTCCAGGCCGTCACCCGCACGGAAACGGAGGTGCAGGTGAAGGTGGTGAATCTCAGCGATCAGCCGGTTCCTTTGACGGTGATCCTTCCCGGCGCGGAAAATCAAACGGTGCGCGGCCAAATGCTGACGGGGGAAAAGAATCATGTGAATTCCTTCGCCCGGACGGACAAAATCGTGCCCACGGAAATCGCCTGCGAATGCGCGGACGAAAAAACGGCAATCGAATTGCCGCCCTTCAGCCTGGTGATTCTGCGCTATTCTTATTAATCCTGTTATGGTTTTAAGATGCGTGCTCTAAAGAGTGAAACAAGAGAAAAAAGAGGATACGCCGGG
>JAUNMW010000242.1 GCA_030537395.1 Clostridia bacterium
GAGTTAAGAGTTGAGATGATATAGTCTGTTATACGGGTGGCATGGAACTATAAGCTCTATCACGCCGATCGTAAAACAAACACTATTTAATCTCAACTCTTAACTCTATTCACCAACTCCCCATTTGCTTGAATCATTCCCGCAGTCAAGAAAAATCCCCCGTCGAAAGCTCGGCGGGGGAAATCATTGTTTGTATTATTGATAGAAAGCTTTACTCTCCGTCCTCGGTGCGGGAAGCGCGGCGGCGGCGGCGGTGGGATTCCGGGGCGGCCGGGGCGTCTTCGGCGGGGATTTCCACGGGGGCGGACTCGCTTTCTATGTCGGGAACTGCTTTCTTGATAGTTTCCTGAACGGCGGCGCTGGCACGGGACACCCGGTAGCCCCCTTCGCCGTCGGTATCGGGCAAATCTTCCGGCGCGGGCGCGTCGGCGGCGTCGGTCTGTTCCGCGGAGTGCAGCACCTTTTCATGGGGCAGCACGGTCACGGGCGCATCCTCCGTCCGGGCGTTTTCCGCCGGTTCAGCGATTTCGTCCGCATCGTCAAACTCATCGTCCGCGGGTTCGGTGTAATCCCGGCGTTCCGCCAGATCCAGATGATCGTAAGCGGCCTTGGACTTGCTCTTCTTGCGCAGGCGCACCACCGTGCTGACCGCGAAAAGCACCAGCGCGCAGGCGAACAGCCCGCCCAGCACCGTGGCGGCGGTCATCAGCGCGCTGCGGCTCTGGCTCAGCAGCGGATCGGCCGGCACGGGGGTCACCAGCGCGGGAGGCGCCACCGTGACCACCGGCACCATGGTGGGCGCGGCGGTGGGCCGGGCATAGGTGATCCGAATGGTGTTGGATTCAAAGGACACCGTGTTGTTCATGGAATCCTTCAGAGAAGCGGTGAAGCGGAACTGGCCCGCCTGAGAAATGCGGAAATCCCGATCCAGGGTAACGCTGGCTCCGGGCTCCAGGGACGCGATGGTGTAAACGGCGGTGGCGCCGTGGGTGATGCTGATCTTTTCCGCCTTGATATTGCTGTTGTTGGTCACCGTCAGATGAAATTTCACATCGGCGGGCACCTCGGGCACCGTTTCCTGATCGGCGGTCAGGTTCAGGGTGAGCAGCAGCTGCTTTTCAGGATCGTACACGCCCACCCGGATCTCCTTGGAGCTCATGGTCTGGGTTTCGCCGGTATTATCCGGCAAGGTGGCGGTGACCTTGAAATCGGTGGGCTCCATCAGGATGAATTCCTTCGTTTCCGTCACCGTCGCTCCCGCGGGAATGGACAGGTTGGTCAGGATCTCGCCCCGCTTGGCTTCCGTCACGGTCACATTGGAATAGGATACGTTGCCGGCGTTGGTGAAGGTGATCACCAGGGTGGCGGCTTCGCCCACATTTACGCCCTCCGTGGGAGAGGAAAGCTCGATTTTCAGGTTGGGACTGGCCAGCGGGATCACGGCTTCGTCCACCGTTTCAGTCAGAGTTTTATTGGAACCCACCACCTTGTAGGTAATGGTGCCGGCGCTGGTCAGATCCGCGTTGCCGATCCGGGAAGAGAAGGCCACGGTGGTGCGGTCCCCGGGGGCCAGGGTCTTTACCGTTTTGGCGTTCCGGGCAATTTTATCCTGCACCCGAATATCCGTCAGCGTCACGTTGCCGCTGTTGTAAAGCTCATAGGTCACGTTGGCTTGCTTGCCGGCGCGCACCACCTGCGGATCGATGGTGCGGTTCACCGTCAGGTTCACCCGTTCGCCCATGAAGGAAATGCGGGCCACGGCCTGCTTGTTGTATTCCACCAGAGAGCCGGTTTCATCCTCCATATGATAGCGCAGGGTATAAGCCACCGCTCCGGCGTCCAGTTCGGCCTGGGTCACATTCCATTTGCCTTCCCAGGACCGGGAATCGCCGGATTTGAGGATATAGGACCCCCCGTCGCCAAAGGATGATACCAGCGCGCCCGCCGGATCGTACAGGGTGACGGGATCGATCATATCCGTGTTGGTGGGATTGGAGATCCGCAGAGATACGCTGACCTCCCCGGGAGCCGTCAGGCTGTCGGGGGTCACCTGAATGGTAAAGCTGACCGGATCCGTTTCCTCGCCCAAAGCCGCCGAAGCGCACACGAATACAAGAACCATAAGCAGGAGCAAAGCTCCTGTGTGCCGCAAGATGTTACGGGCAAACGTCATTGCCCTTCCCTCCTTCCAAAAGCGCGGTGATAAACTCGCGCCGGGAGAAATATTTCCACTCTATAGCATTTTAGTGCAATAACGCCCCGCTGTCAAGCAAGCGGGGCGTTTTCCGGCCAAAAGAAATTGAATTTTTACAACTATTAAACGCCTGAAGCGGCTTTTTTAGCCAAAATCTGGCAAAGTAATTGGATTTTCCCCTTATATTCCATTGGACGGGCGATCCGCAGGCCGCTTTTTCCATCAGGGCTCGGGGATGGCAAAGTTCAGCGCGTCCCCCATTTCGGGCACCTGCACATAAGAATCCGGCACCTCGCCCACAATGATGGATTCAGCGATCAGCATCTGGCTGCCCAGCGACACCTGCCGGGCCCCGCTGGGAATGACCAGCCGCACCGTGGTATGCAGGGACAGATAAATTTTGTGCCGGGTCTGGTTGATTCCGGCGGATTCAAATTCCGTGGAAAATGCGGCGGACACAGCGCTCACCGGCACCATGCGCACCTGCACCCGGGGCCCCAGCCCGGACAGAAACGGGACGCCCAGCGCCGCCCCCAATGGAATGGAAATGCTTTGCGCTTCGGCGCTTTCCAGGCTGGCCTGGGCCTTCAGCGCGGTCACGGTGGCCAATTCGTTCATGCGCACCGCGTTGGCCTGCAGCATGGTCACCCGGCCCGCCGTGTCCGTGCGCACGGTGATCATATCCTCATAGGTGATCTGCTCCCCCATCACGTCCCGCACCGCTTCATGAATGTATTCCACCGCCATGGCCTCCGCCCGGGCGTGGGCCATATCCAGGATCACCTGCTCCAGATTTTTTTCCAGCAGCAGCCCCAGCCCGGCCAGCAACAGCAAAGCCAGCAGGGCCCACCGCAGCCGCCGGACGATCCGGCCCGCCCGGCCGACTGATTTGGCGCCGGGAGAACGAAAACAATGATTCGCCATGCCCATCCCTCCATCTTTTTTCAGCTTATGCCGCGAAAAAGAAAGCTTTGTCTGTTTTTTTTCTTCATTATTTCAGGAAATTATTCCCTTTCTCTTATAATTCTTCATACATTCAAGATGAAATCAAAAAAGTTTCGTAATTTTTTGTAAAGAATCGCAATACCCGTTGACAATTTCCAAATATATGTGGTATATTTTTAGGTGAAGAATCAGGCGAATTTCCCATGTCAACCGGGAGCCGCCTGTGTTCCGTTTTCCTTTGGAAAGGCGGGGCGCAGGGCGGTTACAGCGCGGCGTATCTCCCCCTTGTCTGGAAGATGGGGCGCGGGTTCTTCAAGCTAAGAACTCGTCGGCCGAAGGCCTGATTTCGCCGACGCTATGTTAAGGAGGAAGATTCAGGATGAAAAACAAGACTTACATCCGCAAAATTGTTTTCTTCGCTGTCATGGTAATTGCTTTGCTGTGTTTGACGGCAAGCGCCATGGCCGATGAATGTGCTCCCGGAACGCATAATTTGGTAGAAGTGATCACGCTCAAGCCCACCTGCAACAGCGAAGGCAAGGCTATCACCCGCTGCACGGTGTGCGGCTATGTGGTCGCCAGCTCCGAGCGCACCGTATCCATGCTGCCTCATGACTATACCTGGGTCACGGACACGGCTCCCCAGTGCCAGATCAAGGGCCGCGAACACCAGGTCTGCAAGGTCTGCGGCAGCATCGGCGAATACCGGGATGTCCCGGCGTTGAACCACGATTGGGGCAGCTGGGCGGTAACCAAGGCCGCCACCTGCACCGAACGGGGCGAAGAAACCCGCATCTGCAAACTGAATTCCGCCCATAAGGAAACCCGGGAAACCGCGCCTCTGGGCCACAACTGGGGCCCCTGGACCAGCACCAAAGCGCCTACCTGCGAAGCTGCCGGCGAAGATGTACGCATTTGCGCCAACGATAACACCCATCGGGAAACCCGTACTGTGCCCGCCATCGGCCATAAGTGGGACGGCGGCAAGGTGACCCGCGAGCCCGACTGCACCAACCCCGGCGTGCGCACCTACACCTGCCAGAACGATCCCGCCCATACCCGCACCGAATCCATCCCTGTGGTTCCCTCCGCTCATAAGTGGGACGGCGGCAAGATCACCAAAGCCCCCAACTGCGCGCAGCCCGGCGAACGCACCTACACCTGCACCATCAATCCCGCCCACACCCGGACGGAAAGCATCCCGATCGATCCCAACGCTCATAACTGGGATAACGGCACCGTGACCAAGGCCCCCACCTGCGAAGCCCCCGGCACCCGCACCTATGTGTGCCGCAACGATGCTTCCCACACCAAGACCGAAACCATCCCGGCCACCGGCCACAAGTGGGACAAGGGCGTTATCACCAAGCAGCCCACCCTCACCGAGGAAGGCGAAAAGCTGTACACCTGCCAGAACGATCCTTCCCATACCCGCATCGAAAAGCTGGGCGTGCTGGTCATGAACAACAACACCGTCTGTGCCTTCGGTCCCCGGCTGCGCGATGTGAACCTGTATCCCTACAACACCGACGTATGGTATATGTTCACGCCCTTCGACGCTTCCAAGGAAGGCCGTCAGACCTTTGAACTGGTCGCCTCCAACATGTACATCGTGGGCACCCTGACCATCGATATCCAGAACGGCGCCATGACCGTCGATTACAAGCTGGCCGATACCTCCAAATTCGATATCACCCTGGAATTCTTCACCGTTCTCAACCGCATTCAGGACATCACCCGCTATGAACCCGAGGATCTCCAGTACATGCGCATGAACGTGAAGCAGCCCATCAGCCTGCAGGATCAGTTCGGCGACGACCGGAACCTGGTGCTCTACTTCTGCAGCCGCTGCAACTATACCTGGAGCAACCGCTACACCGGCCTGAATTACAATTCCGCCGCCCATCAGCGCCTGCTCTCCGAAATGATGTCCCTGATGGACTGATTTGAGGATCAACCGCTTTTTACCCCCGCCGTCAAGGCGGGGTTTTTTCTTTGACTCGATATACTGCTTTTATACTGTTAGCAGTAGTTTTCTTAAGGATAAAAAGCAAACTGCAAGCCAAACAAGGGGTTACGCTGGGGGCTGCGCGCCCCCAGACCTGCGCCAGGGCGGTGA
>JAUNMW010000243.1 GCA_030537395.1 Clostridia bacterium
ATACGTTCGATTGCTTTCCCGCTCACGCAAGCAACAGCGGGAACAACGCTTTCTCATCCTACCAAGCGATATCCGCGATTGCGGGTCCAGGGTGGTCACCACCCTGGTCGGGGTTTGGGGCGGACAGCCCCAACGTTCCCCTTAGTATGCTCTAACTCTGTAACTTAAAGGGCGCTATTAACTACGTGATCATATCATTTGGTTGCGCCGTTCGCTGAGCAGCGCTTCGGCGTTTTCGTGGGTCAGGGCATGGGCGACCTCGATGCCGTACAGAATGGTCAGTTGATCGAAGGCCTCGGCCATATGGTTATCCCGGCCCGGCAGATCGTGGCAGTCTGTGGCCACGAATTCCACCATTTCATCCTCGATGATTTTGTTAAAGAACCGCTGCCGGAAGAAGCCGTGCTTATGGATCACCGTGCTGGCGTTGATCTGGATCAGCGCGCCGCAGTCCTCCCGGAGCTGCCGGATCTGATCCGCTTTTTTCAGGCATTCATACCGTTCCACATGGGCAAAAACGGGCACGTAGCCCAGGCCCGCCACCGCCTTGCCCGCGTCCAGCAGGTATTTGAAGGTATCGTCCGGTGAAAACTCCAGCAGCACGTACCGGGTCCCGGCCAGGGTGGGCACCTTGCCCTCGTTCAGCTGATAAGGCGTGCTGGGGGTATACAGCACCTCGGAGCCGGTATACAGCGTCAACTCAATGCCTTCTCGGGCCAGCCATTCCCGGGTCTCTTTCAAATGCGCGGCGTAATCCTCATACAGGAAGGGCGCCTGGCCCGGCGTGATATGCGGCGTGGTAATAATGGCGTGCACCTGATTTTCCACCGCCTGCCGGATCATTTTTTCCGTTCCCTCAAAGCTTTGAGCGCCGTCGTCAATGCCGTAAATCAAATGATGATGAATATCCACAAACATACCGGTTCACTTCACCCTGCTTCTGTGTTGTTCCATACACGCTTCTATTATAGCTGTATTCCGGCCTTTTGTCCAACCCCATTTTCATGGATTCCGTCGGGGAAGGGCATTGTAAAAACCGCCGTCCTTTGCTATAATGAGCAGGGAAAAGAATCCGTTTATCCATTTTCGCGGCGTCAGAAGGGATGGCTGAGGCACAAATGGCAGTGAACGCAAAGCAGCAAATCACAAAAATCGTTATCACCGGCGGCCCCTGCGCGGGAAAAACCACCGCCATGAGCTGGATCCAGAACGCATTCACGCAGAAGGGCTATATGGTGCTGTTTGTGGATGAAACGGCCACGGAGCTGATCGGCGGAGGCGCGCCCTGGAAATACACCAAATGCAACCGGGACTACCAATTCCGGCTCACTCAGCTGATGCTGGCCAAGGAGCTGGCCTTTACGGAAATCGCCAAAACCTTCGATGCGGAAAAGGTTCTGATCGTGTGCGACCGCGGCGCGCTGGATAACCGGGCCTACATGAGCGACGAAGAATTCGATTATGTGCTCAAAAGCCTGAACACCAACGAAGTGGCCCTGCGGGATCATTACGACGCGGTATTCCATCTGGTCACCGCCGCCAAGGGGGCCGAGCAGTTTTATACCCTGGCCAATAATGCCGCCCGGTATGAAACCGTGGAGGAGGCCAGGACCGTGGACGACGCGCTCATCGCCTCCTGGACGGGGCATCCCCATCTGCGCGTGATCGACAATCGGGTGGATTTTGACGAAAAAATGCTGAATCTGATCAAGGAAATTTCAGCGTTCCTGGGTGAACCCCGGCCTCTGGAAACCCGGCGGAAATTCCTGATTGAATACCCGGACGTGCGGGAGCTGGAAAAGCGGCCCAACTGCGAAACCGTGGAAATCCTGCAAGCCTACCTGAAAAGCGATATTCCCGGCGAGGTCATCCGCATCCGTCAGCGGGGCCGGTTCGGAAACTATATCTATTTCAAAACCCGCAAGCGCCAGATCGAGGGCATGAAACGCATCGAGCTGGAAGAGCGCCTGACCCAGGACGAATACCTGGAATTGCTCATGCAGGCGGACCCGGATTACCGCCCCATCCGCAAGCAGCGCTACTGCCTGAGCGAAAACGGCCTGTACTACAACATCGATGTGTTCCCCCAATGGAACGATAAAGCTCTGATGGAAATTGAACTGTACAGCGAGGATCAGCAGGTCGTGTTCCCCGAAGGCATCCGCATCATCAAAGAAGTGACCGCTGATCCCGAATACACCAATCCCTACATCGCCCGGATCAAAAAAGAATAATGCCGCCATTGCGCAAAAGGGCCCATGCCTTCATCAGCACGGGCTCTTTTTTGGTATTGCCATGGCGTTTTCTTCCGCCTCGTCCGCCATCTGCCAAGCGGCATGGAAAAACACGCTGTTCACGTCCTGCTTGGGCATGGAATTTCTTTATGCGTCATCCGTCCGGAAGCCCCGTTCCTGGGGCAGAACGGGAACCGTGCGGCAATCCATGTTTTCGATGCGCACATAGGTCCCCCGCTCGATGGAAAGGATCACCTGATCGATTTGTTCTTCCGTGCCCTGAATTTCCATGGTGACGGAGCCGTCGTATTCATTGCGCACCCAGCCCGTGGCCCCGGCCAGCTGGGCGGCGTACCGGGCCCGGTAACGGAACCCCACGCCCTGCACCCAGCCGTAAAAAACAATATGCTTTCTGATGATTTCCATGTTCGACGCCCAATCTTTCGCGGCGGTTCTCATCGCCGTTTTTTTGTTTTGATTTCGGAATGATCGTTCCTTCCATTATTATAGCATGAAAATACCATCGTTTGAAGCGTTGAAAAAAATTCAAATTGTTTGTTTTATTAAGGATTCTTAAAGCTTCGCATGGATAATAAGCATTGTCAAAGGGAAAAAGCCCTGAGACAAAACCCTGAAGGAGGAATGAACATGGACAAAGGCTGCGCCGCCGACGAGGATGCGGCGGAAAATAAATAACATGCTCAATCCGAACATCAACGAACCAAAATAAAGTTTATTTTCAACAAAGCTATAGGAGGAAAAAACCATGAAATCCACTTTTCAAAAAATTGCCGTTACTTCCATTTTGAGTCTTTCTCTGGCAACAGGCTCCCTGATGCTGAGCGTACCCGGCGCGCAGGCCGCGAACAGCGGCATCATGACCGGCATGCGGGGCGGACAGATGCAAACCTCCGCCGCACAATTGGCGGACACCGCCAGCGAAATCGTATCCGGCACCACCAGCAACAGCGCGGCGAGCCTGACCGCGGACACCGAAAACGCGGCCTTCATCACCGTGACCGATGAGAACTGCCAGGTGGAAATTTCCGAATCCGGCACTTACATCATTTCCGGCTCCGCCAGCGATGGCAGCATCACCGTGAAAAAGGGCACCACCGGCGTGGTGCTGATCCTGGAGGATCTGGATTTGACCAGCACTTCCGGCGCGGCCCTGTCCGTGAACAAGGAAAGCGAAGTGCAGATCGTGGTATCCGGCAGCGTAACGCTCACCGACGCGGAAAACCCCGACGATGAATATTCCGCGGACGCCCAGGTGGCCGACGCTTACGACGGCGCCGCGCTGAAGATCAAGGCGGGCAGCAGCGTATACCTGACCGGCGACGGCACGCTGACCGTAAACGGCACAGCCAAAAACGGCATCAAAGCGGGCGACGAAGCCAGCCTGGTGGTCGGCGGCGAAGCGCTGACCGTGAATATCACCGCCGCCAACGATGGCATCAACGCCAATTATGACCTGACCATCGCCGGCGGGAATGTGACCGTCAGCGCGGCAGGCGACGCCCTCCACGCGGACCGCGTCCTGACCGTTGGCACGGAGGACAATTCCTCCAGCCCCACTGTGACCATTCAAAACAGCACCGAAGGCCTGGAAGCCACCGTGGTGAACATTTGCAGCGGCACGGTGAACGTGACCTCCACCGATGACGCCATCAACGCCGCCAATAAGGACAGCCTGTACGAAGGCGAGCTGGCCTATTCCATCAATATTACCGGCGGCGAAGTGAACATCAGCAGCCGATCCGACGGCCTGGACTCCAACGGCAACATCAATCTGACCGGCGGCAGCGTGACCATCAGCAGCGCATCCTTCGGCGGCGAAGCCGGGATCGACTATGACGGGCAGCTGTACGTCAGCAGCGCCGCGGCGCTGAACAACCAGAGCGGCATTTCCGGCCCCGATCAGATGGGCGGCTGGGGCGGCCAGATGAACGGCCAGTTCCGCCAAAAAGGGCAGATGAACGGTCAAACTCCCTTTGGCAATTGGAACGGAAACGGCATGAACAGCGGCAATGAACAGCAGGCGGCTCCCACGGAACCCAGTCAGAGCGGGCAGCAGCCTTCCGAATCCCAGCAAGCTCCTGAAACGGACGCAAACAGCCAGGCCACGCAAATAAACGGAACTGAATTTGGCCGCGGGAAACAAACTGATCCATCCATGCAGGATCGCCGCGGCACGAACCGGCAGGGCTTTGGACGAAATGACAGCGGGCTCCCCGAAGATGGCCAAACCATGCCTCAGGATCAGGCCTCCAACGGCCCGTTCATGCCCGGCGGACGGCAGGGAATGCCCCAGGGATTCGGCAGAAATGGCCAGTTCATGCCCGGGGCCGGGCAAATGCCTTCATCCGGCACTGAGCAAGCGCCCTCCGCTTCTTCCCAAGGACAAACGGAAACCGTTCCCCAGATGGATCAGCAGCTTCCCGGCGCAGCTCCTTCTCAACAGAACCAGTTCTTCAGCAATCCCATGCCCGGTATGTGGGGCAGTCTGTAATGCAGGCCCGCCGTACATTCAAGCATGACTTCGTAATACAGGATTGATGTTTTCCTGTAAGAACACCGAAGCGCCCGTCCAGGCCATGCTGAACGGAAAGTCATCCCGAAGCGCATAACCGTTCAAACGATAACGCCGAAGCAAGGGGCCCTTTCCCCCGCTTCGGTGTTATTGATGTGCTTTTCTGCACAGCTGTTATGAGCCCTTTAAGTTACGTAGTTAGTACAACTAAAAGGAACGTTGAGGCCTGCGCGGCCTCAAACTCTGCGCCAGGGCCTGTTGTCCGCAGCCTCAATCGGCGCAACTCCCCACAGGGGAGATTGCTTGTTTCGGCTGATCTCACCGCCGATGAAATTTCCGCCACAGGCGGTCATCGGCGGTTCGTCCCTGGACCCACTCCTCGCGAAGGTACTTGATGGATATAGCCAAAGAAGCTCCGCGTGCTGCGCTGGGATCGGAATATAGCAAGCTTTCGGGCACAAT
>JAUNMW010000244.1:0-955 GCA_030537395.1 Clostridia bacterium
GGCGGTCACCGCCCTGGTCGGGGTTTGGGGCGGATAGCCCCAACGTATCCCTTAGTTAGCCCTAACTCAGTAACTTAAAGGGCGCTTTAAAAATAAAAACAGGTATTGTTACACTTCGTTCCAAATTCTCCGGGCGTTCTGCATGCCCACGGCGGAAGCGTAGGGCGCGTCCTCCAGTCCCTCGAACTCGATCACGATATCGCCGTCATAGCCGGAGGCCTTGATGGAATGCAGGATGTTCCACATATCCAGATCGCCCTGGGCCAGGATGGCGCCCCGCAGGTACTTGCCGCCCCGGGAGCGGAACCAGCTGCCCGCGCAGTCAAACTGGGTGGCGTCGCCGGGGTCACGGGTGCGGATGTAGAAATCCTTCAAATGCACCATACGGGTCAGGGGGGCCAGGGTTTGGGCGGCCACGGCGGCGTCCTCGTCCACGCAGACGATGTTGCCGGTATCCAGCAGCAGCCCGTAGTTTTCATCATTCACCAAATTCAAAATGCGCTCCACCCGGTCGCAGCCATTGGCGAAAAAGCCGTGATTTTCAATCATGGTTTTCACCCCCACTTCCCTGCCGTGGGCGGTCACCCGTGCGGCGGCCTGGGCCATCACAGGCAGCCAGCGGACAAAATCCTTCAGCGTGTTTTCCGCGTGGGGACGGCGGAAACCGCATACATCGTGGCGCATCTTGGGCACACCAAGTTCCGCCGCGATGTCCACCTGATGGCACACCCGGGCGATTTCCTTTTCCAGTTCTTCCCCTTCCCTGCAGAAATCTGCCAGGATGGAATAATTCACCAAAGGAATGCCGGCGTCCTGAGCGCGCCGCTTCACTTGGCCGATGAACGCCGTATCGATTTTGCCCGTGTCCTTGTCGTCAAAACGGAAAGCGAAGGGCACCAGTTCCATGCATTCCGCGCCGTGGGCCGCCGCCCAATCCACGGCCTCGCCCAGCGTC
>JAUNMW010000244.1:965-5193 GCA_030537395.1 Clostridia bacterium
GCTTCTAATAACGTCATTTTCCCCTGCTCAATATCCCGGTCCAGAGAGTAGGATGTAAGCCCGATCCGCATAAAACGTACCTCCATTCAAATTCTGATTGTTCCGCGGAACCCACCGTTCCGTTCCGCGCTGCTTTTTTGTATTATATCATAGTTTTTCCTTTCATAAAAGTCATAATTGATGAAATTCACACTGGAAACACGATAAAAAATCCGCAAAGCGCCAGCTTTGCGGAAAAAACGGTTGGACAACGCTTACGGAGCCAGGCACAGCGCGGGAATGAAGCCGCGCATGATGCTGTTGTCTGCCAGCACCTCCACATAGGCCCAGGTGGTATCCGAATCATAAGCATAACCCAGGAACAGCACATAGGACCCGGCGGGCAACGTAACCAGGGTGGGCCGGAAGCGCACGGTGTCGTCCGTCAGGTTCGCTTCCGTTTGCAGCTGACGGGTGGTATAGCGCAGATCCAGATAAGGGATACTCAGGCTCATTTGGGGAAGAGCATCCGTTTTCACATAGCCGATGCGGAACTGGCCGTTGCTCAGGCCGTAGTCAATGAGCGCCCAATTATTTTCCACGCCGTAAATCCGGCAGTAGCCGCCGCCCATGGTGGCTTTGCTTTTATTGGCGCGGTAATAGTATTCGCCGGGGCCGGAATATACGGGCCAGGAGCCCTCCAGATACAGTTCGCCGTATACGGGCAGCCATTCGCCCTTTCCTGCATCATGATAATAGGTGTTGGAGGTATAGCGGGCCGGGATAACCACGGGCGCAGGCGTATTGGGGATGCTGGGCGCGTAAGGAGTATAGGGCTGGGGTTCGGCTGACGGAGGCGTAACGATTTGTCCGTCCGCTTCGCTGATCAGATGAATGGACCATACAAAGCCCCGCATATAGCCGCTGGAGCTGGCCACCTCCACATACGTCCAGGCGGTGCCCATGGTGGCCAGCACGGTCACGGGGGTCCCCTCCGGGATGGTGTAGATCATTTTGTTGTTGATCACCGGATCGTCGGTCAGGCGGCAGTATCCGTCCGCCCGGGCGGTATAGGAATCGAAGGTCAGGTTGTAATTCACCCGGCCCTTTACATTGCTCATGGTTTCCAGGCCGTTTTTGATGTAGCCGATGCGGTAGTCCCCGCTGGATAATTGATAGCCTATCATCACCCAATCGCCCGTTACGCCGTACACCCGGGCCGTGCCCCCGCCGTAGGATGCCTTGCCGGAATTGGCGCGATAATAGTATTCTCCGGGGCCGGAATAGACGGCATAGGTTTTTCCAAAGCTGGCGGTGGCATACCGATCCAGCGTAGAGGCGGCCTGCGCTGCGGGAAATAAAGAAATGAAAATCATAAGCACAGCGGCCATGCAGAGCAAACGCTTCTTCATCAGGGGATGCTCCTTTCATTATCAATTGTTTCATGAAGCTGCTATATGGGTTGTCCATACCGAATGTCTTCCCGCTTATTTTACCATCTGACAGGAAAATAAGCAATGTATTTTTCAATTTCTTTACAAATAAATGACAAATTGACCGTATTTGTTTTCTAAAATAGATCGTCATGAGCCTCTAAAGAAATTTTATGACAAAATCGGCAGGAAAAGGGGAAGATTTGGTGAATAGGAGAATTTGGGTTAGGATGAGGCTTTCATTTTATGCTGGCGGCCCAATGCCGCAATTCGGCTCCCCAAGGGCCGTGCATCGGAAAGCTTAGGTATATTTTTCCGAACCTTCATCACCAAGAAATTCAGGAGAATGGGGGAACAGGGAATGGGAATGTCTGAAAAGCTGCAGGCTCTGGCCGCGGAGAAGGCGGCCATCCTGCAAGAAAACGCGGAACGCATTGCCAAACAGCATGCCGACGGCAAGCTGACAGCCCGGGAAAGAGCCGTGAAACTGTTTGATTCGGGCAGCTTTGCGGAAATAGACGCGCTGCGCACGGGCAGCAACGCGGTAGCCGGCTGCGGCACGATCAACGGACAGGCCGTGTATTGCTTTGCCCAGGACTTCGCCTCCGCCGGCGGAGCCATGACCAAAGCGCAGGCGGAAAAAATGCTGAAAACTCTGCGTATGGCGCAGCTCACCGGCGCGCCGGTGGTAGCGCTGCTGGACAGCGCCGGGGTGAAGCTCTCAGAAGGTATGCAAGCGCTGCCCATGTATGCGGAAATCCTGGGAGCCATGGCGCGGCTTTCCGGCGTATGCCCGCTGATCACCTGCGTGGCAGGGCCCTGCCGAGGTCTGGCCGCCATGATGACGCAGCTAAGCGACATCAATATTCAATTGAAAAAATCCGGCGAAATCGCGCTGCACACCGCGCAGGTGATGAACAGCGAAAAGGGCCGGGCCAAAACCGACGAACAGCTTTTCGGGGCCGATACCATGGCTGTGCAGGGCGCTGCAGCGCTTACAGCAGAAAGCGAAGAGGAAGCCGCCGCGCTGATTTCCGCTTTGATTGATTTGCTGCCCGGCAGCAATATGGAGGACGCGCCGCTGGCGGATGGGGAGGATCTGAACCGGCTGCTGGTGTGCGACGATCCGGAGAACGCTTTCGCTCTGATGGCCGATCTGGCCGACGGGGGCCAGCTGATCGAGCTGTACAAGGGTTACGGCCCAGCCATCCGCACCGCGCTGTGCCGCGTGGGCGGCCGCACTGTGGGTCTGGTTGCCAATGACCATGCCGTGGACGGCGGACGCCTTTCCAGCCAGGACAGCCGCAAGGCTGCCCGTTTCGTGCGCCTGTGCGACTGTTATCAATTGCCCGTTATTTCCCTGGTGAATGCCGATGGCCTGACCGTGCCTCTGGCGAGCCATCAGGGGGCCCTGCTTCGCGGCGCGGCAGACCTTTTATACGCCTACGCCGAAGCCACCACGCCCAAGATTGCCGTCATGACTGGCAGCGCCGTGGGTGCGGCTTACGTGGCCATGGGCGGCAAGTCCATCGCCGATATGAGCTATGCCTGGCCCACCGCCATGATCGCGCCGCTGACAAAAGAAGCCGCGGTGCAGACCCTGGACGGCGATAAGCTGAACGCCGGGGAAAGCCGGGAAGCGCTGGAAGAAAACTATGCCGATACCTACGGGGCCCTGAACGCGGCCAAAGCGGGCATCGTGGACGATGTGATCGAGCCCCGGGAAACCCGGAAATACATTATCGCCGCTCTGGAGCTGCTGTCTGCCAAGCATGATGTGAACCTGCCCAAGAAGCACGGCAATCTGCCGCTGTAAGGAGGGGTCGGTATGGATAGAATGTCGCTGAGCCTGTCCACCATGGGTGTGGGCATGCTGGTGGTGTTTACTGGGCTGGTTATTCTGATTGCCTGCATTTATTTGATGACCAGCATTACAGGCCGTCAACGGGCCGCCGCTAAAAAGGAAATGACGCTGCAAAAGACTCCCATACCCTCCCTCATTCCCGCCGCGCCTGCCGCGGAAGAACCGGAGGAGGATGATCTGCAGGTCATCGCCGCCATCACCGCCGCCATTGCCGCCGTTTGGCAGGATGAGGGCAGCCAGTCCGGTTTCGTGGTGCGCCGCATCCGCCGGGTGCAAAACAGCACCGCCCGGGCAAGAGCCGCGCGGGACGAACAAATGTACAGCCACCTTTAATAAAGAGTGAACAGAGTACAGAGTTCAGATAATCATGTTGAATAATCTGTATCCTGTGTTGTATACACTATATAATCTGTACTCTGCGCTCTGTTCTCTATGTTTGTGCAAAACAGCCTTATCGTGAATATAGATGGAGGAATAGATCATGCGTAAATTCAATATCACCGTCAATGGCACCGCTTATGAAGTGGAAGTGGAAGAAGTCGCCGCAGGCGAAAGCGCCGCTCCCAAGGCTGCTCCCGCTGCCGCCGCACCCAAGGCCGCTCCCGCCGCCAAGCCCGCAGCCGCGCCGAAAGCTGCTCCCGTAGCCGCCGGCACTCAGGTGAAGGCTCCCATGCCCGGCACCATTCTGGACGTGAAGGTAAGCCAGGGCGCGTCCGACAACAAAGGCGATATCCAGGTGATCCTGGAAGCCATGAAGATGGAAAACGAAATCCTGGCCCCCCAGGACGGCACCGTAGTCCAGGTGAACGTGAACAAAGGCGCGTCCGTCAACTCCGGCGACGTGCTGGCGGTGCTGAACTAAAGAAGATTATTTCAGAGCACAGAGTACAGAGTGCAGAGTACAGATTATTTAGTACCTTCATTTCCAATGTATGGAATCGTCGGTTCAAAA